>JARRNI010000195.1:0-7323 GCA_037385125.1 Pseudolabrys sp. | reverse complement strand
AGACCGGTGGTGAGGCGCTGGGCGGCGGCCGGCGGCCCGACCATCAGGGTGAACACCAAGAGCACGCCGACGATCTGCGCGCATTCCGACACCGCGACGGCCACCACGGCGAGGAAGGCGGTCGACACGAAGCGCAGCGGCACGCCTTTGGCCTCGGCCAGCTCGGGCTGCAGGCTGGCGAAGATCAGCGGCCGCATGATGGCGGCGAGCCCGGCCAGCGTGACGATGCCGAGCACGCCGAGCGTCGCGATCATGGCGCGGTCGACCGCCAGCACATTGCCGAACAGGAGCGCGGTCGCCTGGGTTGCGAAGGCGGTGTAGTAGTGCAGGAATAGAAGGCCGAAGCCGAGCGCCAGCGCCAGCACCACCCCGATCGCCACGTCGCGGTTGCTGATGCGCTCGCTCAACAGTCCCATCGCCACGCCGGCGATCAGCGTGAAGCCGACCAGCCCCCACAGCGGCGCCAAGCCAATCAGCGCGGCGCCGATCGCCCCGGCAAAGCCGATATGGGAAAGCGCGTGGCCGGCGAAAGTCTGCGTGCGCATCACCAGGAAATAGCCGACCACGCCCGACACCACCGCGACGATGCCGGCGGCGGCGAAGGCGTTCGTCATGAATTCGTACTGGAACATGGCGCGGTCTCGCGTCATCTGCCCCTGGAGGGGGAAGGTCGCCAGGCGAGCGCAGCGAAGGCTGGCGGGAGGGGGTGATGTCGAGGCCGCGCATCCCACCCCAGCGCACTTCGTGCGCCGACCGTCTCCTTCCAGGGGAGGGTGAAGCGGAGGTAGCGGCGCGTTTCTCGCATGGTCGAGGTGCTTTTAGTGATGACGCCCATGGCCATGCTCGTGCTGATGGTCGACATGCTCGATGTTGCGTCCGCGCGCCATCACAAAAATATGGCCGTCGGTGCGCACCACGTGGATGTCGGTGCCGAACAACCGGGACAGCACCGGCGCGGTGATCACCTCGTCGACGCTGCCGAGCGTCGCCTGGCCGCTGCCGAGATAGAGCACGCGGTCGAGCGTGCCGAGCAACTGGTTGAGCTCGTGCGCGCTGAACAGCACGGTCACGCCGCGCTCGCGGCAGACCCGCCGCACCACCGCGATGGCCACCTCTTGATGGTGGGCGTCGAGACTGATCAGCGGCTCGTCGAGCAGCAGGAGCTGCGGCTCTCCCATCAGCGCCTGCGCCAGCAAGAGCCGCTGGCGCTCGCCGCCTGACATGTCCGACAGCAGCCGCCGCGCCAATGCGCGCGCGCCGACCAGCGCCAGCGTGTCGTCGATCATGGTGCGCTCGGCGCGCGACAGATGCGGCAGGCCCCAGCGCTCGCCCTTGAGCGAGGAGGCGATGAAGTCGACGCCGCGGATGTTGAGATCGGGCAGCACCGTGCGCACCTGCGGCAGATAGCCGATGCCGCCATCGCCGCGCCGGGCCGGGCGCCCGAACACGTGCAGCGTGCCGGCGCGCGGCGGGCACAGCCCGAGGATGGCGCGCATCAGCGTGGTCTTGCCGGAGCCGTTTGGGCCCAGCACGCCGATGAACTCGCCGGGGCGGATGGCGAAGCTCACGTCCTTTAGGACGTCGCGACCGCCGAGGCGCAGGATGGCGTGGTCGAGCTCGACGGCGGCTGTCATGATCCTTGTCCCGCCAGCGCTTTGTCGAGGGCATCGAGCTGCGCGAGCATCCAGTCTGCGAAATTGGTATCCGGCGGCTGCGTCTCGGTCACTGCCACGACGGGCACCTTGGCCTTTGCCGCAATAGCGATGAGCCGCTCGGTGAGTTTATCCGATACCTGCCTGTTATAGATGAGCGCCTTGACCCGGTGCTGCTTGAGGTCGGTCTCGAAAGCGGCGAGGGCGCGCGCGCTCGGCTCGGTATTGTTCATCATCGCGATCTGGAAGTTTTCGTTGCGCATCTTGAGGCCGAGCGCCGCCGCCATCGGGCCGAACACCGGCTCGGTCGCGGTCACCGGCAGGCCGAAATATTTGCCGCGCATCCCATAGACACGCGCCTGCACGCGCGCGAGCGAGGCAAGCGTCATCTTCAGCCCCGCCGCATAGTCATTCGCATGGTCGGGATCGGCCTTGACGAGCGCGGCCGCCAGCGTGCGCGCAACCTTCGGCATGGTGGCGGGATCGTACCAGAGATGCGAATTGCCGCCGGCTTTCCAGCCGACGAGTTGCGCCACGTCGATAACCGTGCGGCCTGGCCGCGGCGCCGCCTTGAGCAGCTTTGCGACCCAGGGATCGTAGCCGGCGCCGTTGACGATAACGACCCGCGCGTCCGCGAGCTGGCGCGCTACCGCGGGCGAGGCCTCGAACAGATGCGGGTCCTGGTCCGGGTTGTTGAGGATGCTGACCACCTCGACCAACAGCCCGCCGACCTTATGGGCTATGTTGCCGTAGAAATTCTCGGCCGCTACCAGCTTGACCGGGCCCGGCTCGGCGCGCGCCGGCGCGGCTGCGGCAAGAGAGAGCGGGAGGCAGAAGAGGAAGGCGAGCGCGCGCCCCGCGCCGGTGTTCATGGCTGAATTCCTATTGGTTCAAAGCGTTAAAATGTAATATTATAACATTCTATCCGCGGCAAGGATCCAGGTTGCAAAAGCGGCCCACTCAGCCGATCACCCCACGCCCGCGCACTGCCTCGATGCGCGCGGCGGAAAGGCCGGCCTCGCCGAGCAGCGCCGCGCTGTGCTCGCCGAGCCGCGGCACCGTGCGCGCGGGCGTATCGCCGTCGCGCAGGGCCGAGCGCAGCATGCGCAATGCGCCGTTTTCTGCTTGCGCTTGCACGATCATGTCGCGCTCGGCCGCGAAATCGGAGCTGAGCACCTCGCGCAACGTAGCAACCGCCGCGGCCGGCACCTTGTTGGCCAGGCGCTTAACCCATTCCGCCGCCAGCCGCTTGCGAAACAGCGCGTCGAGCCGGTCGGACAGCGCCTGCCGGTTGGCCAGCCGATCGGGGAAGCGGTGGAAGCGCGGATCGTCCGCCAATTCCGGCGCACCCAGCTCGGCGCACAGCAAGGGAAAGAACTTCTCCTTGTTGGCCATGATGTAGATCCAGCCGTCGGCGGTCTCGAACAGCTGGCAAGGCACCACGGTCTGATGGGCGGAGCGGGCGCGCCGCTGCGGCTCGAAGCCGGCATTCATCGACCATGCGGCCAAATAATTGACGCTGGCGAGCGCCACGTCATAGAGGCAGACGTCTAGGTCACGCCCGCGCCCGCTCTGGCGCGCCGCGAGCACGCCGGAGACGACGTTGAGCGCCAGGCAATAGCCCGCCATGTGATCGACCACCGACAGGCCGAAGCGCGACGGCGGCGAATCCGGCTCGCCGTTGAGGCTGAACAGGCCGCACTCGGCCTGCACGATGTAGTCGTAGCTCGGCCGGGCGGCGCGCGAGCCCTCGCGGCCATAGCCGGTGAGATGGCAGCACACGATCTCGGGCTTGACCTCGCCGAGCGTTTCGTAGGTGAGGCCGAGGCGTTCAGGCACGTCGCCGCGCAGATTGCAGGCGACCGTGTCGGCCGTGCGCACCAGTGCGTGGAACGCCTCTTGGCCTTCCGGTGTGCCGAGATCGAGCGCCACGCTTTTCTTGGCTCGATTGAGCGCCTGAAAGAACAGGCTTTCCGCGCTCTCGCCCAACCGCTCGTCGAAATAGGGACCGAGCGAGCGTGTGACGTCGCCGCCGTCGTGCGGATTCTCGATCTTGATTAGCTCGGCGCCGAGATCGACCAGCACCTGCGTGCCGAACGGGCCGGCGCCGTACTGCTCGACCGCCAGCACCCGCAACCCGTCCAGCGCGCCCATGCGTTCCTCCCCGCACTTTGGCTGCGCATTGTAGGGGCGCGGGCACAAAGATCGAGTAGCCGGGGCCTACCCCGCGAAATAATAGGCCATGAGCACGACGAAGCCGCTCACCGCGATCATGGCGTGTACCGCGATCAGCGCGCCCGGCACCTGGCCGCAGCGTACGCGCGCGGACACCAGCATGGCACCGAACAGCGCTGCCAGTGCGAGGATGGCGGCGGCGCCCGCGCCGAAGCCGGCGGTGCCTTGCGCCGCACCCCGCGTCGGCCCGCCCAGCGAGAGCGCCAGGAGTATCAGTCCGCCCACCGCGGCGAGCCCATGCAGCGCCGCCCAGGGCCAGGCCGGCAGGGCCTTGTTCTCGCGCATGTGTAGGACCGCGAGCAGCGAGCCCGCGAGCACGGCCAAAGTGAGCAGGGTGAAACCGGCGGTCAGCATGATGGGAAGAGAGAGACGGTGACGCGCCCTTGGCCGCGATCATGCGGCGATACCGACGCGGGTGGCAAGCATTACCGTTCGTGCGTGCCCGCGCGACAATCCTCACCCTTGGCGGGAACTGCACGCGGCCCACTGACGTTGGGCGTTAGTCCGGGGGGAACCAGTGAAAGCAATCGATGGAGTGCGCGACGCATAAGATGATCGCTCTTGCCGCAGTCTTGTCCGCCTTCGCCCTTTCGATCCCCGCTGCTACGGCCGCCGGAACCGGCACGTATTGCGTAAAGGGTCCCGGCTCGCATTTGGACTGCAGTTATCAGACTGTGGCTGCGTGCAACGACCACACGCAAAGCACGCAGACCTGCGTCGCGAGGGCCAGCACGACCGGCATGGGCAAGAGCATGAGCAAAAGCAAGAGCAAGATGAAGTAATGCGCTACCGCGCGGCCGCGCGCTGCGCGCGTTGCATTGACGGGTTTCGGGAGGCGCCCCGGGCGGGCGCCTGGCTTGCGTTTGAGAGGCCTGCGCGCCGGCCCGCCCAGCCTAAATTTTCAGTTTTTGGATACTTTGGCTTGTTAGGCGGGGAAAGACCGGCCCCGCGCACAGGGACGCGCGCAAACGGTTGCCGGCAAACGAGGTCGCAAGATGGTCAGGCTGGCGATTGCATTCGTCCTGTCGAACTTCACCGTGGTACTCCTCGTTCTCTGGCTCGTGGCGTCGCTGATCGCGCTCGCGTCCGCGCCGAAGCCTCTCACCGGTGCAGCGGTCGTCGAAAAGCTGCTCGCCTGGTTCGTGTTCTTCAATATCGGCGTCAGCTACCTTTATAACTTCGTGGTGCACGGATTCTTCGGCGAGATGACCGCACGCTTCATCGGCTGGGCCAACAGCCTCTTCCAGTTCGAGGTGGCGACCGCCAGCCTCGGCTTTGCTGCGGTCGGCTTCCTGGCCGCTTTCAGGAGCTTCGATCTATGTTTGGCCGCCATTCTGGGCCCCGGCTTGTTTACGCTCCCCGCCGCGCCAGGGCATATTTGCGAGATGAGCGCCGCGTATAATTTCGCGCCCGGCAATGCCGGTGTCATTCTCTATACCGATATCGGCATTCCGCTGCTCGGATTCCTGCTACTGTGGCTGCAACCGCGCTTTGCGCGCCCGGGACAGTCGGCATCCGCGTAAGCGGCGGGCGGGGGGCATGAACACGAGCACCAGCGTCATTCGCAGGGCGATCCGCGCCGAATGGTTCCTCGGCGTCAGCTTGGCGACCACGCTAGTTTTCCTCGTGGCCGGCCAGGCGCTGTTCGCTACGCTCACCCATCCCATCTCGCTCACGCTCGTTTTCCTCTGGCTGTTCGGTGTGGTGATGGGCTCGGCATTGGCGGTGGTGCGCCATGCCGACCGCATCGCCCAGGCGCTGGGCGAGCCCTACGGCACCCTCGTGCTCACCCTCTCGGTCATGGCCATCGAGGTGATGAGCATCTCCGCCGTCATGCTGCACGGCGCCAACAATCCTACTTTGGTGCGCGATACGCTGTTCGCCATCGTGATGATCATTCTGGGCGGCATGGTCGGCGCCTCGCTGCTGATCGGCGGCTGGCGCCACCGCGAGCAGCACTACAACCTGCAGGGCGCTAACGCCTATCTGAGCGTGATCATCCCGCTCGCGGTGCTCACCCTCAGCCTGCCCAATTTCACCGTGACGACTTCTGGCCCAACTTTGTCGACGGCGCAGCAGATCTTTCTGGTCGTCATGTCGGTCGGGCTCTACGCCGCCTTCCTCGCCATCCAGACCGGCCGCCACCGGGGCTATTTCACCGAGGAAGAACACGAGGCACATCCGCCGCGCCTTAAAGGCGACCGGCAGGCCCCGCTCTACCGCCACGCTACCATGCTGATCCTCTACATGGCGCCGGTGGCCTATCTCGCCGAGCAGCTCGCTCGTCCGATCGATTATTTCATCGAAACGCTGCGCATGCCGCCCGCGCTCGGCGGCGTCGTCATCGCCATGCTGGTAGCGACGCCGGAGGCGATCGGCGCCGTGCGCGCCGCGCTCGCCAACCGGCTGCAGCGCTCGATCAACATTTTCCTCGGCTCGGTGCTGTCGACCATCGGCCTGACCGTGCCGTTCATGCTGGCGATCAGCTATTTCACCGGTCACACGGTCTATCTCGGCCTTGCCCCGGCCGACGATCTGCTCCTGCTGCTCACTTTGGTGGTCAGCGTCGTCACCTTCGCCAGCGGCCGCACCAACATTTTGCAGGGCGCGGTGCACGTGATGCTGTTCGCCGCCTTCCTGATGCTGATCTTCCGGGCGTGAGGACGCGCAGCCATTGGCGCCGATGACGCAATGCCAGGCGCTCATCGACAAGTTCCACGGCATTCTCATGACCAACGAGCACCACATCGTGTTGATCCCGACGCTGGCCGTGATCCCCGAGCCGGAGGAGCCCGAACAGCCGCAGCCGGAACAGCCACAGCCGGCCACGGCCGCGCGCGAGGAGCTCTACAACGCGGTCGCGGAAGGCACCAAGGTCGACACTACGTTCCTTCTGCTTATCGTGCTGTCGACGCTGGTCGCCGGCATCGGGCTAGTCGAAGACAATGTGGCGGTGATCATTGGTGGCATGGTGATCCCGCCGCTGCTCGGCTCCAGTCTCGCCTTCGCCTTCAGCGTCGCGCTCGGCGATAATGAGCTGATGGGACGCGCGATCCGCGCCAACATGATCGGCTTGAGCCTGGCGGTGGGCGCTTCGGCGCTCGCCGGCTTTGCCTTGCCGATCGATCTCAACAGCCACGAACTGCTCGCCCGCACCACCGTCTCTTACGACAGCGTCGCCATTGCCCTGGCGTAAGGCGCCGCCGCGGTTTTTTCTCTGACCTCGGGCCTGCCGAGTGTTCTGGTCGGCGTGATGGTCGCGGCGGCTTTGCTGCCGCCGGCCGCCGCTCTCGGCATGATGCTGGGCGCCGGAGAATTAATACCAACGGCTCTGTTTTCTGACTCTCCAGGGATTCCGGCGTGACGCGATTAATGATTCATTGGCGCGAGGAGGATTCGCGCCATGGCATCAGCAGTCAAGTTGCGGACGGATTTT
>JARRNI010000194.1:0-7324 GCA_037385125.1 Pseudolabrys sp. | reverse complement strand
TCGAACTTGCCGCCGCCGGCGAGCGAGACGGCAAGCGGCGGCACCGGCTGGCGCGGGACGAGCGGGGAAATATCGGTCATAGCAACCTCTTGAGGGCTCGGGCGCGGGGAGCATAGCGGCATGACCCTGGGCCCGGCAGGGCGGGGCGTCTTCACACTTGGGTGAACGATGTTTGGGCGGCATGGGGCCTGCCGGCGGCTGATTGTCACCGCCGTCAAATCGTGAAAAACATCGGCCTGCACGATGGTTCGAGCCGGGCCGCAGGAACGCGCATGAGCAGCCAGGAACACCCCGATCGCGAGGCGATGGAATTCGACGTGATGATCGTCGGTGCGGGGCCCGCCGGGCTTGCCGCCGCCGTCCGCCTCAAGCAGGTCAATGCGGACGCCTCCGTCGTCGTGGTGGAGAAGGGCTCCGAGGTCGGCGCGCATATTCTCTCCGGCGCGGTGATCGATCCCGCCGGCCTCGACCGGCTGCTGCCGGAGTGGCGCTCCGAGGATACGCCGATCAAGACGCAAGTCAGCGACGACCGCTTCTATTATCTCAGCCACAACGGCGCGGTGCGGCTGCCGAATGTCATGATGCCGCCGCTGATGAGCAATCACGGCAACTTCATCGTCTCGCTCGGCAATGTCTGCCGCTGGCTGGCGGAAAAGGCGGAAGCGCTTGGCGTCGAAATCTATCCGGGCTTTGCCGCGGCGGAAGTGCTCTATGACGAAAATGGCGCCGTCGTCGGCATCGCCACCGGCGACATGGGAGTTGACAAGAACGGCGCGCCGAAAGCCTCCTTCACCCGCGGTATGGAACTGCGCGCGAAATATACGCTGTTCGCGGAAGGCGCGCGCGGCAATCTGGGCAAGCAGCTTATTGCCAAATTCGGCCTCGGCGACGGACGCGAGGCGCAAAAGTTCGGCCTCGGCCTCAAGGAGCTCTGGCAGATCGCGCCCGAGAAGCACCGCCCCGGCCTGGTGCAGCATTCCTTCGGCTGGCCGCTCGACAATTCAACCGGCGGCGGCTCCTTCCTCTACCACCTCGACGACAATCTGGTGTCGGTCGGCTTTGTAGTGCATCTCAACTACAGCAATCCCTATCTCTCGCCGTTCGAAGAATTTCAGCGCTTCAAGACCCATCCGCTGGTGCGCGATATCTTCGCCGGCGGCAAACGCTTGGCCTATGGCGCGCGCGCCTTGACCGAGGGCGGCTATCAATCCGTACCCAGGCTCGCTTTCGCAGGCGGCGCGCTCATCGGCTGCGACGCCGGCTTCATGAACGTGCCGCGCATCAAGGGCAGCCACAACGCCATGCTGTCGGGCATCCTGGCGGCGGAAGCGGCGGCGGCGGCGCTCGGGAAGGGGCGCAGCCATGACGAGCTGGCGGACTACGCAGATGCCTGGCGCGCCTCCGCCATCGGCAAGGACCTCTGGCGCGTGCGCAACGCCAAGCCGCTGTGGTCGAAATTCGGCACCTTTGCCGGCATCGCGCTCGGCGGGCTCGACATGTGGACCAATACGCTCGGCTTTTCGCTGTTCGGTACGCTCGGGCACGGCAAGCCCGACTACGCCACCCTTAAGCCCGCCGCCCAATGCCCGAAGATTTCCTATCCCAAACCCGACGGCAAGCTCACCTTCGACCGGCTCTCGTCGGTGTTCCTGTCAAACACCAATCACGAGGAGGACCAGCCGGTACTTTTGCAGGTCAAGGACATGGAGATGCAGCTGCATTCCGAGCTCGACCTGTTCGGCGGGCCGTCGGCGCGTTACTGCCCGGCCGGCGTCTACGAATGGGTGGAGGAAGGCGGCGCCGCGAAATACGTCATCAACGCGCAGAATTGCGTCCACTGCAAAACCTGCGACATCAAGGACCCGAATCAGAACATCAACTGGGTTCCGCCGGAAGGCGGCGGCGGGCCGAATTACCCGAATATGTGAGCGCTTGCGGCCGGCAACGGCCACGATGCTGCCTCTATCGGGGTTTCATGCTGATGCGGCGGGCCCCGCGCAGCGCCGTTCTTGCGGGGGCGGCGCAAAAAGGCCATTCTGGCTCAACCCCAGCGGCACACCAAAGCATCCAGCGGACCGCCGCGTGA
The DNA here is from genome assembly GCA_037385125.1 of Pseudolabrys sp. GTDB lineage: Bacteria > Pseudomonadota > Alphaproteobacteria > Rhizobiales > Xanthobacteraceae > Pseudolabrys. The sequence continues at coordinate 5,238 of JARRNI010000194.1, read as the reverse complement.
TTGGAGCATCGCCCGTGATTTCTTCGAGCCTCGCCCGGTGGCTAGCCGGCAGCGCGCTTGCCGCCGTTCTTGCGGCCACCCCCATGGAGCTGGCGGCGAAGCCGACCTCGCCACAGGACGTGCCCGGCTTGACCGCCGCGGGCGCCTATCTTGCCGCTCGCCACGCCGTGCGCATGGGCGATGCGCTCGAAGGCGCCGACTTCTACCGCGCAGCGCTCAAGTACGATCCCGGCAACGAGCACCTGCGCGACCTTACCTTCCGCCTGCTGCTGGTCGGCGGCAATATCGACGAGGCTGTGTCTTTCGCTCGGCGCGTGGTGCGCAGCCGCAAGGACCATCCCTTCGCCTGGCTGGTGTTGGGCGTGCACGCGATCAAGCAGAAGCACTACCTGACCGCGCGCAGCGATCTGGCGAAGGCGCGAGGTGGCCCGATCACCGACCTGACGGCGTCGCTGCTGAGAGCCTGGGCCGCTTACGGGGGCGGCGCGCCGAGTCGCGCGGTGGCAACCATCGACAAGCTCAGCGGGCCGGACTGGTACGAGACCTTCAAGAACCTGCACGCCGGCATGATCTACGACCTTGCCGGCAAGGAGAAAGAAGCGGGCAAGCATCTGGCGCAGGCCTACAAGCTCAACCCCAAGGGGCTGCGGGTGGTCGAGGCCTATGGAAGCTGGGCCTCGCGCAACCGCTCGCGCAAGGAGGCGCTCAAGATTTTCGAGGACTTCAATAAGGCGTTACCGAATTTCGGCCTTGTGACAGCGGCCATCGACAAGCTCAAGGCTGGCAAGAAGCTGCCGCCGGTGGTGTCGAGTGCCCAATCCGGCGCGGCCGAAGCGCTCTCCGGCATTGGGAGCTCGCTGGGCCGGCGCGGAGAGGATCTCGGCGTCAGCTACGTGCAGCTCTCGCTGTATCTAAAGCCCGCCGATGCGCTCGCCCTGACGTCGCTCGGCGACTACTACGAGGGGGCCAACAAGCCGGCGCTGGCGCTCAAGGCCTATGGGCGCGTGCCCAAGAGCTCGCCGTTCCATCGCAACGCCGCCATCCATATGGCGGGTGACCTCGATTCGCTCGACCGCACGCAGGAAGCGGAAAACCATCTCGAGAAGCTGATCAAGCAGCACCCGGACGACATTGAAGCGATCACGCAACTCGGCAACATTCAGCGTGCGCGCAAGAAGTTTGCCGCCTGCGCCAAGACTTATTCCAAGGGCATCGCCGCCATTCCGTATCTGACCAAGACGAACTGGGTGATCTTCTATTTCCGCGGCATCTGCTACGAGCGCGCGCACGAGTGGCCGAAGGCCGAAGCGGATTTGAAAAAGGCGCTTAAGCTGTCTCCCGACCAGCCGCATGTGCTCAATTATCTCGGCTATTCGTGGGTCGATCAGGGCAAGCACCTGGACGAGGGCATGGCCATGATCAAAAAGGCCGTGCAGCAGCGTCCCGACGACGGTTACATTGTGGACTCGCTGGGCTGGGCCTATTACCGGCTCGGCAATTATCAGGAAGCGGTCAAGCAGCTCGAGCGCGCCATCGAGCTCAAGCCGGAAGATCCGACCATCAACGACCACCTGGGCGATGCCTATTGGCGCGTCGGGCGCACGCTCGAGGCCCGCTTCCAGTGGGAGCATGCGCGCGCCTTCAAGCCCGATCCCGAAGAGCTGGCGAAGATCGAGGCCAAGCTTAAGCACGGTCTGGACGGGGAAGCGTCCTCGCAGGCCAAGGCGGGCAAGAAGGAAAAGGCTGGCAACGACGGCGGCTGATAAGTCCCTGCATCCGACGCAATGCGGCACGGAACGCCGGGGGCTACTGGATTTGGATATTGATTGCGGGTCCCGGGCTGAGCTCATGCCCGGGACAAGCATGTTGAACGACATTGCACCAAGGTTTCCCGCGTGAGCGCGCTCGTCGAGAAGGCTCCCGCCAAGATCAACCTGACGTTGCGCATGGTCGGCCGGCGGGCGGACGGCTATCACATGCTGGAAAGCCTGGTCGCGTTCACCGGCCTTGCTGACATATTGCGCCTTCAGCCGGGCGGCGACACCGCGCTCGAGATTTCCGGCCCGTTCGCGGACGCCTGTGGCCCGCTGACGAGCAACCTGGTGCTCAAGGCAGCGACGGCGCTCGGCCAACGCGTCGGCTCGCTCAAGGCGGGGCGCTTCACCCTCGACAAGAACTTGCCCGTGGCGGCCGGCATCGGCGGCGGCTCGGCCGATGCCGCCGCGGCCCTGCGGCTCTTGGCGCGCGCCAACGGCATCGCGCCCGGCGATCCGCGGCTGGCGGAGGCGGCGCTCGCCGCCGGCGCCGACGTGCCGGTTTGCCTCGAATCGCGCGCGCGCATCATGCGCGGCGTCGGCGAGCAGTTGTCGGCGCCGCTGGCACTGCCGCCGATGCCCGCCGTGCTGGTCAATCCAAACGTGCCGGTGGCGACGCGCGACGTGTTCGCCGCTTTCGCCGGCACGACACCGAGCGACAAGGAGCTCGGCGCGGCGCCGGCCGCACGCGAGGCGATCGTCGGCTTTCTCGCCGTGCACGGCAACGATCTCACCGAGGCGGCGGTTCGCTGTGCGCCGGTCATCACCGACGTGCTCGATGAGCTCGCCGGCCTACCGGGGGCAGAGTTCGTGCGCATGTCCGGCTCCGGGCCGACCTGCTTTGCGTTGTTTGCCGCGGCGGCCGAAGCCGAGACGGCCGCGCGCCGCCTGCAAACGGACCGCAAGCAGTGGTGGGTGTGCGCCACAACCATCGGCTAGAAACGTCGCAAAAATTCCATCATCGCCCGGAACACTTGGCCCTGCCGGCGATTACGTTAGTCACGATCTTGGAGCAGCCGATGAAATACGCTTGGCTTGTCATCGCGATCGCAGCGCTGGCGCTCGTCGGTGCCGACCAAGCGTTGGCGCGCGCCCAGCGTTCCCATTATCATGACCGAGCCTATCGCGCACATTGCGTCGACCGCCCGCTCCGCTTCTCCTGGTGGGGTATCTTGACCAACCCGCCGCCCCAGCCGAACGGCTGCGCGCTGCCGGTGCACGAGTACGGCCGCTATGTCGGGCAGGACCCGGACCCGAACATCCGCTTTCAGCTCCGGCGCGATCCCGCCACCGGCTACACGTCCGATCTCTATCCCTGATCAGAACGCGCGGCTTATGCAGAAGGCGACCGTCTCCTCGAGCGCGGTCTTGACCTCGGAGCGCGGCACCAGCGCCAGCGCGTCGGTGGCGATGTCGCCGTAATGGCGGGCGCGGCCGACCGTGTCATCGATGGCGTGATGCTTGGCCATCAGCGCGATGGCGGTGTCGAGATCGTCCTCGCGGATGTCGCCGCGGCCGAGCGTGCGATTCCAGAACTCGCGCTCCTCGGCATTGCCGCGGCGGAACGACAGCACCACCGGCAGCGTGATCTTGCCTTCGCGGAAATCGTCGCCGACGTTCTTGCCGAGCTTGGCCGACTTGCCGCCGTAGTCGAGCGCGTCGTCGATCAGCTGGAAGGCGATGCCGAGGTTCATGCCGTAGGAGCGGCAGGCCGCCTGCTCGGCCTTGTCCTTGATCGCCAGCGCCGGCCCGACCTCGCAGGCCGCGGCGAACAGCTCGGCCGTCTTGGCGCGGATCACCGCCAGATATTCGTCCTCGTTGGTGGCGGTGTTCTTGGCGGCGCCGAGCTGCATCACCTCGCCTTCCGCGATCACCGTGGCGGCGGAGGACAGGATATCGAGGGTGTAAAGATTGCCGACCTCGACCATCATCTTAAAGGCCTGGCCGAGCAGGAAGTCGCCGACCAGCACACTCGCCTCGTTGCCCCACAACATGCGGGCGGCGAGCTTGCCGCGGCGCAGGTCGCTCTCGTCGACCACGTCGTCGTGCAACAGCGTTGCCGTGTGCATGAACTCGACCGCGACGGCGAGCTTGATGTGGCCGTCGCCCTCGTAGCCCGACAGCCTGGCCATCGCCAGGGTCAGCATGGGCCGCAGCCGCTTGCCGCCCGACGAGATCAGGTGGTTGGCGACCTCCGGGATCATGGCGACGTCCGAGCCGGTGCGCGCCACGATGGCCGCGTTGACTCGCTCCATATCGGGTGCCACCAGTTCGGACAGTCGATCCAGGTGGGGGGCTTGCGGACTCTCGAAAGGAACGACTACGGCCAAAATGCTTCTCCGGGTCGAAATGACGGGCGAGCATAGAAACGCAAGGCTAGAGCGGCAAGGGCATTGGATCGTTGCAGCCGCATATTGACGCGGGGCCGGCGCGCGATCGGGAAGGCTGCCATCGCCATGGTTGTGCACGTTTTTCATGCCGCTATGAGGCTCAGGACGCTGCGCCTGGCGCCCCGACGGAGCTGGCGCCATGCATGAGCTCGTGCGCACCAACGACGCTGTGCTGGTGTCGGCGATCAGCACCCTGCTCGACGGCGCCAAAATCCCTCACATGGTGCTCGACCAGAACATGAGCGTGCTGGAAGGCTCGCTTGGTATCCTGCCGCGCCGCGTGCTGGTGGCGGAGGACTATCTCGCCGCCGCCCGCCGCCTGCTGACCGACGCCGGCCTCGCCCACGAGCTCAGGCCCGATGCCTCGTGAGGGTCCTTCGCTTGAGACCAGTACCGACGCCGTGCTTGGTGGCCGCCTGCGCCTGCGCCAGCCGGTTTCCGGTCACCGCGTCGGCCACGACGCCATCCTGCTGGCGGCGGCGACGGGCGCCCGTGCCGGCGAGCACGCGGTCGATCTCGGTGCCGGCGTCGGCGCAGCCGGGTTCGCGCTGGCGGCGCGCATCGGCGGGCTGAAAGTCACCCTGGTCGAGATCGACCAAGTGCTCGCCAATCTGGCCGCCGAGAACGCGCAGGCGAACGGTATGGGCGATCGCGTACACGCGCTCGCTTGCGATGCGGAAGACACGGGCGCGCTGGCGGCGGCCGGCTTGCCGGCGGCAAGCGCCGACCGCGTGCTGATGAACCCGCCGTTTCACGACGCGCGCCGGTACAATGTCTCGCCCGATGCGGGGCGGCGTCTGGCTCATGCCGGCGGGCCCGTCCTGCTGCAACGGTGGATTGCCGCGGCCGCCTTCCTGCTTAAGCCTGCCGGCGTGCTGACGCTGATCTGGCGGGCCGATGAATTGCCCCAGGTGCTGGCGGCGCTGGCGCCGGCGTTTGGCGATGTCGCCGTGCTCCCGGTTGCCCCGCGGGAAGGCGCCGCGCCCATCCGCGTGCTGGTGCGCGCCGTGAAGGGCGGCCGAGCCGGCGCGCCG
>JARRNI010000193.1:0-12518 GCA_037385125.1 Pseudolabrys sp. | reverse complement strand
ACCGCTCGCATACCCCTAAACGGCTGGCGATCAGCCTTTCACCCTTGGAAGAAGCGCTCGTCTGCGAACTGCGTACCCGCTTGCAGTTGCCGCTCGATGACGTAGCCGAGGTATGCGCCGTTGCATCAACGGCAAGCTTTCGCGCAGTGCCATCCATCGCTGTCTGGTTCGCCACGGCCTCAACCAGCGACCCAAGGCCGACAAGCCCGCCGTCGGCACCTTCGAGTAGGTGACGGTCGGCTTCATTCACATCGATTTGGTCTGTGCCGACCAAAAGATCGATCACCGGCTGACCAGACCCTACCGTCCGCAGACCAGCGGCCTGGTCGCGACCGAACGAGACGCCTTCCTGCTCGGCTTCGTTCGCGACTACAATCGAACCCGCCTTAAATGCCTCGGCTACCTCGCCCCGCTCCAAGCCCTGGCTAATCTTCCGGGACCAAACACGAATGCGGGCGTCCAGTACTCACGGATTCATCTTTATCGTTGACGCTGCGGAGTACTGGATCATCCGCTTTCGCGGATGATGACGACGGTGCGCGTCGGACCGCTCAATGAAAATCAAAACTGCCCCAGCGGTCCTGCCACATCTTTTCGCCGATCAGGCACGAGATGCGCGGCTTCTCGGCCGACGTCTTGACGACGCGCGCCTCAGGGACACGGCCGGCGATCTCCAGCACCATCTTGGTGCGGATCGCGTCGACGAACTTGTCGCGCGTGCGGATTGGGATCACGAAGGAACCCGGCCCGCCGATCACGCAGTCCTCGTAATAGATGTCGAGATTCTTGATATCCATGGTGCCGATATTGGTGCGCTTGAGCATGATCGGCAGGCCGTTGATGACGATGCCGCGCTTGATCACCTGATCGCGCATGGGCGCGACCGGCGGCCCCGAATTGTTGGCGCCGTCGCCGGAAACGTCGATGACACGGCGCAGGCCGCGATAGCCGCTGTGCTCGAACAGGCTGCTGGCGAAGCGCAAGCCGCCGGAAATCGAAGTGCGCGAGGCCCGCCGGGTCGGCGCGGCGGCGATCTCGGCGGCGACCGCGTCGGCCGATTCCGGGCCTTCGATCAGCCGCCACGGCATGATGACGCGTTGGTCGAACTGGCCGGCCCATTCGACATAAGTGACGGCGATCTTGCCGTTGATGCCCTGGCGCAGCGCCTCCATGAATTCCTTCGAGGTGAAGGCCTTGGCGTAGCCCTCGCGCTGCAGCGCCTGCTCGTCTGGGTCCATGGAATAAGAAACGTCGACCGCGAGCACCAGCTCGACGTCAACCTGAACCGCACTCGGGCTCCTGTCGGCAAGATGGAGGCTGCCGGGCGCCGCCCAGACCGCCACGGAACAGGCCGCAATGATGGCAGCCGCCGCCACCCAGCCCCCGGGCCACAACCCGCGTCGCCCCATGTGTCGCTACTCCCCCGCAGAGGGAAAGCAAGCTTGCCACGCGCCCGGGGCGAAAAAAAGGCCGACGATAAGACCGCCGTCACCCCTCCAGCGTCTCGGTAGCGACGATCTCGATGCCGAAGCCGCTCAAGCCCACGTAAGTGCGCTTGGAGGAGGCGAGCAGGTGCGGGATTTCCGCCACCGGCACGCCGGCGGTGCCGTCGCGCAGATAGACGATGACGCCGCGGCCATCCCGCTTGAAGCGGGCGAGCGCGGCGTGGATCGGCTTGGCGCCGCCGAACAAGTCGCCGATCACGTCGGCGCGGTGCAGGCGCGCCGGCACGCCCTCGCCGTCGCCGATATCGCCGTAGACGAACGCCATGTGATTCACGCGGTCAAACGGCGTCAGATAAGCGTAGCCCTTGAGCGGGCCGGCCTCGGAGGCGACGCTGAACTCGCCCACCCGCTCCACCAGCTTGTCGCGGTGCTGACGGTAGCCGATCAGCTCGGCGATCGAGATCTGCGCCAGCGTGTGTTTCTCGGCGAAAGCGGCGACCTGCGGTCCGCGCATCACCGTACCGTCGTCATTGGTCAGCTCGGCCAGTACGCCGACCGGCGGCAGGCCGGCGAGCCGGCAGAGATCCACGCAGGCTTCCGTGTGGCCGGAGCGCATCAGGACGCCGCCCTGCCGCGCAATGAGCGGAAAGACATGACCGGGACGCACGAAATCGGCGGCGCCGCTGTTGTCGTTGGCGAGCGCGCGCACCGTGTTGCAGCGCTCCTCGGCCGAGATGCCGGTGGTGAGCCCGTGGCGCACGTCGACCGAGACGGTGAAGGCGGTGCCGAGCGGCGCATCGTTCTCCGCCACCATGGGATCGAGCCGCAGGCGGCGGGCGAGATCGCCGCCGAGTGGCGCGCATACGATGCCGGAAGTGTTGCGGATGATGAAAGCCATCTTCGCCGGCGAGCAAAGCGAGGCGGCGACGAACAGGTCGCCTTCGTTCTCGCGGTCGTAGTCGTCTGTGACGACCACGATCTCGCCCCCGGCAAAGGCTTTGATGGCCGCATCGACGCGGTGGTGGGTGTCGGACACTCAGGCTCTCCAATCGCCCTCATTCTTCGAGACGCGCCCTGCTGGCGCTCCTCAGGATGAGGGCTTAGCGTTGCGCTCGCCTCATGGTGAGGAACGTCGCAAAAGCGACGCGTCTCGAACCATGAGGCCGTGAAATCATTCGCCGGGCTTGGCGAAAGGCCATGCCGTCCCCTCGCCGGCATTCGCGCCTATCTGGCCGCGGTGCATGAGATAATGATCGGCCAGCACGCATGCCACCATGGCCTCGCCGATGGGGACGGCGCGGATGCCGACGCACGGATCGTGGCGGCCCTTGGTGACCACTTCCGCGTCGTGGCCGTAGCGGTCGACCGTCTTGCGCGGAGTGAGGATCGACGAGGTCGGCTTGACCGCGAAGCGGGCGACGATCGGCTGCCCGGTGGAAATACCGCCGAGGATGCCGCCGGCATGGTTGGACAGGAACAGCGGCTTGCCCTCATTGCTGGCGCGCATCTCGTCGGCATTGTCCTCGCCGCGGATGGCCGCGGTGGCAAAGCCGTCGCCGATCTCGACGCCCTTGACCGCATTGATGCCCATCAGCGCCGACGCAAGATCTGCGTCGAGCTTGCCGTAGACCGGCGCGCCCAGGCCCGGCGGCACGCCGTCGGCCACCACCTCGATCACCGCACCGACCGAGGAGCCCGATTTGCGCACCTCGTCGAGATATTCCTCGAAGAACTTGGCCTGCACCGGGTCCGGGCAAAAGAACGGATTGTTGCCGACCTCGTTCCAGTCCCAGCGCGCGCGGTCAATCTTGTGCGGCCCCATCTGCACCAGCGCGCCGCGCACGCTCACGCCCGGCACGATCTTGCTCGCGATGCTGCCTGCCGCGACGCGCGCGGCGGTCTCGCGCGCGCTAGCGCGGCCGCCGCCGCGATAATCGGTGATGCCGTATTTGACGTCGTAGGTGTAGCCGGCATGGCCGGGCCGGTACTTGTTCTTGATGGCGGAGTAGTCGCGCGAGCGCTGGTCGACGTTCTCGATCAGCAGCATGATCGGCGTGCCGGTGGTGACCTGTTGGCCGCTGGCTTCGTCAGTGAACACGCCCGACATGATCTTCACCGTGTCCGGCTCCTGCCGCTGGGTTGTGAAGCGCGATTGGCCCGGCCGCCGGCGATCGAGCTCGCGCTGGATGTCGGCGGCGTCGAGCGGAATGCGCGGCGGGCAGCCGTCGACCACACAGCCTATGGCGGGGCCGTGGCTCTCGCCGAAGCTGGTGAACCGAAACAGATGACCGAAGGTGTTGAACGACATGGCGCTTCCGCGTATTGCGGGCTTGGTACCCCGCACCTTGGCGGCGGTCAAATAAGCGCCGACGGGCGTGCGCTGCCGATGCGCCTGCCCGCCCTGACGGCGACAAAACGCGTCTCACGCTGAACGATCATTCACCTCGCTGAACGCCGGTTAATGACAAGCTGAACATCCGTTAAGATGTGGAAGAATAAGGGTTATTTCTGTTTTTCTCGATTGCGGAGGATCAATGCCTCGGCTATGCAGAAAGCGTTGGCGAGGGGATCACCGCCGGAATCGAAAACTCCGCGCACGACAGAATCCTGTCGGCTCCCGCCAAATCGAATGGACCCAAGAGGACAACGACCATGCGCACACTGATTGCCGTCGCAGCCGCGCTCGGCTTTCTCGCTGCCACCAGTCTGCCGACGCTCTCGACCCCGGCGACCTCCGCCACCGTGAAGGCGACGCAAGAGCTGGCCGCCAAGAAGAAAATTACCCACAAGAAGATGGCCAAGAAGCCGTCCGCGGCCTACTGCAAGAAGCATCCGAAGGCCAAGTCCTGCGTGGCGATGAAGAAGAAGACGGAAAAGAAGAGCGAGCTGAGCTCGACTCTCTTCTCCGCCAAGGCCAAGAAGCCGTCCGCAGCCTACTGCAAGAAGCATCCGAAGGCCAAGTCCTGCCTCGCGATGAAGAAGACCACCAAGAAGCACGCCACGAAGCACGTCAAGAAGCACAAGAAGGTCGCCAAGCACAAGAAGAAGGCGACCTCCAAGACCAAGAAGATGTAATGTCTCAGCGCGTCGCGCCGCCAGGCGCGACAGCGTCCATGGGGCGCTCCTCCCGCGCCCATATCAACGGCCGGACGCGAATGTCCGGCCGTTTTTTGTCGGCGTCCGTTCAGGTGTAGCGGGTGAGCCGCTCGCCCTCGAACACGTAGACGACCCCTTGCGCGATATCGATGAGCGGCGCGGCGGCCGGCTTGGCGATGCCGAGCGAGGCCATCAATCCGCGCGCGGTGCCCCCATGGGCGACGACGACGGTATCGTGTGCAAGGCTTGCATGCCATTCGCGCATGCGCGCGGTCATCTCCCGATAGCTCTCGCCGCCGGGCGGCACGAAATGCCATTTGTCGTGCTCGCGCGCGGCGATGCCCTGCGGGTCGCGCGCGCGCAATTCGGGGATGGTATAGCCCTCCCAATCGCCGAAGCAGATTTCGGTGACGCGCGGATCGAGACGGTAGTCCTGCGGCGGCAAGCCCATGGCCGCACGCGCCAGCTCCATGGTTTCGCGCGCGCGGCCGAGCGGGCTCGATACATAGTCGGGCGCGGCCGGGTCGCGCCCGGTCTGCGCGAACAAGTCGCGCAGGATCTCGCCGCAATGGGCGCTCTGCGCGCGGCCGCGCGCATTGAGCGGAATGTCCTGCTGGCCCTGCAGGCGGCCGACGACGTTCCAGTCGGTCTCCCCGTGGCGGATGTAATAGAGGGTGGGCGGCGGCAATCGAACCTCACGTTTTCATGCCCTACGGCCCGCGCGCGCAGGCTCGAACAGGGCATGCGGTAAACCTTGCGCTCTTACATCGTGGCGCCGCGCCGGCAAAGCGCCGGCTGCGCGGCCTTTGGTTGTCTCCCGCTTAACCAAAGAATTTACATTGGGTTTGACCCCGCCACGTCCTTTCGCAAAAACTTACCGGGCGCACCTTCAGGTTTACGAGCCTGGGAGATTGGCCATGCGCGGTATCGCGGTCGCAGCACTGTGCGTATCTGCATTGGCTCTCGTTTGCCTTGCGCGCCCGGCCCGTGCCGGCGGCTACGGCGCCGAATACGGCTTCTATGGCCACGGCTGTTGTAGCAACAGCGTCATCCACCGCGCACCCTACTTGCCGCCCAGAGCGTACTACGTTGCAAGACCGTATCGCGTCGTGAGACCGCACCGCGTGGTGCGGTTTTCCGAATTCGACTATTATTCGAGATACCCTAAATATCTTCCCGGCTGCTGCTACTGGCACGAAGTGCCAATCCGCATTCCGCGCGGTTGGGCCTGGGGCGTCAAAGTGAACTGCTACTGACGCAAGTCGCGCGCCGGCAAAAGCCCGTCGACAAGCCTCAGTCTTCCTTGCCCACCGTGATGTCCGGCGCGTCCGGGTGCTTCATGCCGACGATGTGATAGCCGGCATCGACGTGGTGCACCTCGCCGGTCACCCCACTCGACATGTCGGAGAGGAAATAAACGCCTGTCTTGCCGACTTCTTCCAGCGTCACGTTGCGCCGCAGCGGCGTGTTGTACTCGTTCCACTTCAGGATATAGCGGAAGTCGCCGATGCCGGAGGCGGCCAGCGTCCTGAGCGGGCCACAGGAGACGGCGTTGACGCGGATGTTCTTTACGCCGAGATCGGCCGCCATGTAGCGCACCGAGCATTCGAGCGCCGCCTTGGCGAGCCCCATCACATTGTAATGCGGCATCCACTTTTCGGACCCATAATAGCTGAGCGTGAGCATGGAGCCGCCGTTTGTCATCAGCTTCTCGGCGCGTTGCGCCACCGCCGTGAACGAGTAACAGCTCACCAGCATGGTCTTGGTGAAGTTGTCCTCCGTGGTGTCGACATAGCGGCCGTCGAGCTGGTCCTTGTCGGAAAAGGCGATGGCGTGCAGCAGGAAATCGAGCGAACCCCAGGCCGAGCCCACCTGCGTGAATACCGCATCCAGGCTGGCCGGATCGGTGACGTCGCAATGGCCGGCCAGCAGGCCGCCGACTTCCTTGGCCAGCGGTTCGACCCGCTTCTTGAGTGCGTCGCCCTGATAAGTGAACGCGAGTTCCGCCCCCTGTCCGCTGCAGGCCTTGGCAATACCCCAAGCGATCGAGCGGTGGTTGGCGACGCCCATGACCAGGCCGCGCTTGCCCTGCATCAAACCCGCAGATTCCGGCATCGAGTTCCCCGTCCGCCGGTGTGGGCCGGCCCGCTTACCCTATGGCATAGGGCCTTGGGACCATCAAGCAATGCGCGCCGCCCAGCTCGCGGCACTGTTAATTCCAGGCAATGCGGGGAATATGATCCGCCGCGCGGGGTTTTGCCGTGAGGGTCGAACAGGGAGGGCGGCGTGCCGACGTTCCGGCAGAAGGTCGAGGCGGCGATCCCGACGCTGCGCCGCTATGCGCGCGCGCTGACGCGCGACGCCGACGTTGCCGACGACCTGGTGCAGGACACGCTGGTGCGCGCGCTGCGCTCGGAACACCTGTTCGAGGGCGACGAGGTGAGAAGCTGGCTGTACACGATCCTGACCAACCTCAACCGCAACCGGCTGCGCGCACTGGCGCGCCGGCCGGCGCTGTCGCCGATCGAGGAGAGCGACGCGGCCCAATCGCCCGGGCTGGAAGCAGGCGGGCGCGACATCGAGCGCGCACTGGCGCTGCTGGTGGAGGAGCAGCGCAGCGCGCTGCTGCTGGTAGTGCTGGAAGGCATGAGCTACCGCGAGGTCGCCGAGGTGCAGGGCGTTCCGATCGGCACGGTGATGTCGCGGCTGGCGCGCGCGCGCTCCCAGATCAAGATCTTTCTCGAAGGCGGGCGGCTGCCCTTGCGCCGCGTGAAATGAAGGACACGGTAACGCGATGACCGACAACACTTCACCCGTAACGGAAGACGAGCTGCACGCCTATGTGGACGGCGAATTGCCGGCCGAGCGCGTGCAGGCCGTCGCCGCCTGGCTCACCACGCATCCGGCGGAAGCCGCCACCGTCGCCGCCTGGCGCGCGCAGGCGGAAGCCGTCCGCGCGCGCTACGACGCCATCGCCGGGGAGCCGGTGCCGGCGCGGCTCAAGCTCGACCGGATCATGCGGGCCGGCGGCGGACGCGCGCGCTTCGCGGCTGCGATTGCCGCGGCCGCCGCCATCGCCTTCCTGATCGGCGGCGGCGCCGGCTGGTTCGCGCGCGGCGCGGCCGCCGCGCCGAGTAGCTTCACCACCTTCACCGCCGACGCGCTGGAAGCACACCGGCTTTACGTGGTCGAGGTGCGCCATCCGGTCGAGGTGCCGGGCGACGAACGCCCGCATCTTACGAAGTGGCTGACCAAGCGGCTCGGCTATAAGCAGCACATTCCCGATCTGCATGCACTCGGCCTCAAGCTGGTGGGCGGAAGGTTGTTGCCGGGCCCGCACGGCGACGCGGCCGCGCTCTACATGTACGAAGGGCCGTCGGGCAAGCGCTTCACGGTCTATTCCTCGCAGGCGAAGGCGACGCAGAGCGCGCTGCGCTTCCGCGGCGGCCGTCGCTTCGCTGCGTTCTACTGGGTCGACGACAAGCACGCCTATGTGGTGAGCGGCCCGGCCCAGCGCACGCGACTCGAGCAGATCAGCAAGCAGGTCTACGAGCAGGTGGACAAGGGGACGAAGCGGTCGTGATTTCACGCGACGCGACCTCATGGTTCGAGACGCGCCGCTGACGCGGCGCTCCTCACCATGAGGGCTCACCCCAGATCCTTCCTCGGATCGTACGGCTTGGCGTCGCGCCACTTCTCCATCAATTCCTTGAATTCGTCGTCGGTCGCCGGCGGCAGAACGATGCGCACGGTGGCGAGCAGATCGCCGCTGCCGCCTTTCGCTTTCAGGCCCTTGCCCTTGAGGCGGAAGGTGCGGCCGGAGCTGGTGCCGGCGGGAATGGCGAGTTCGACCGCGCCGTCCAGCGTCGGCACTCGCACCTTGCCGCCGAGCGCGGCCTCGTAAAGCGTGATCGGCAGGTCGAGACGCAGGTCGGCGCCGTCCGGCGTAAACACGGGATGCGCCGCGACGTTGACGGTGATCAGTGCGTCGCCCGGCTTGCCGCCGGCGCTCGGCCAGCCCTGCCCTTTCAGCCGGATGGTCTGACCGCTAGCGATGCCGGCCGGGATCTTGACCTCGATATCCTTGCCGGTGGGCAGACGCACGCGCTTCTTGGCGCCCTTGGCCGCTTCCGGCAGGGTGACGGTGAGCGAAGCATGCAGGTCCTGCCCGGTGGGGGGCGCGCCGAAGTCCTCCGGCTCGAAATGGGCCCGGCGCCCACGGGCCCCGCGCGCCGCGCCGCCGAACATGTCGCGCAGAACGTCCTCGAAGCCGCCGCCGCCGCGGAAGCCGCCGCCGCCGCCCGCGCGCTGGAAACCGTCGGGGCCGAATGAGAAGGTCTCGAAATGGGCGCCGCCAGGCCCACCCCCGCCGGGATGGAAGCCGCCGCCGCCCGGATGCGCGCCGAAGCCTTCGAAGCCCTGGAAGCGCGGCTTGCCCTCGGCGTCGATCTCGCCGCGGTCGAAGGCCTTGCGCTTCTCATCGTCGCTGACGATCTCGTAGGCCGCGTTGAGCTCGGCAAAACGCGTGGCGGCCTCCGGGTCGTGTTTGTTGGCGTCCGGGTGCAGCTTCTTGGCGAGCTTGCGGTAGGCACTCTTGATCTCCGCCTCGCTCGCACTCTTCGATACCCCCAGGACCTGGTAGGGGTCGCGCATCCGTTGCAAATCTCCGTGAAATTGCCCCTCGCCGGCGGTTCCGCCGGCGACTCTGGACTAAATGTGGGGTTCCTGCGGCGCGGATGCAATTGCAGGCGCTGTCGTTCCGGGACGCGAGCAAGCGAGCGGGCCCGGAATGACCGGTGAGATTACGAGTTCTTCCAGGGCTTGAGGCTACGCACCCGCCAGGCGTCCTTGCCCTGTTTGCAGGCTTCGCCGGTGAGCCAGGCCTCGTTGCGCCCTTGCACATAGCTCGCCAGAAAATTGCGGCAGGTATGGCCGCCCTCGGTATAGGCCGAGGCGATCGGCGTGACGGTGCCGCGCGCGCCGCTGTGCGGGTTTTCCCAGGTGAGGCTGGCGTCCTTCTCGTTGCGCCGGAGCACCTCGCTGGCGGCGGCGCGCGCATAGGCGAGATCGCCGGCCGGCGGCAGCTTGCTCGCCTGCTTGGTATCGGCCTGCCGCGCGATCGAGCCGGTGATGTCGCCCTTGTCGCCGCCGAAAAAGGAGTCGAGCTGGTAGGAGAAGCTGCAGCCGCCCGCCGAGAGCGCGCACAGGAGCGCGGCTGCGGCGGCCGCGCCGCGCCATAGGCGGCACCCCCCACATCCACTATAAGGACGACGAATACGACCGACTGCCCCGGCCACGCGAGCGCTCCAAGGGATGTCCGACACAAACCCAATTGAACACCCGGACTGGTTAACGAGTGGTGATTTCACCGCCGCCGACGAGCCGTTTCGGCTGTTCGCGGCCTGGATGGCCGACGCCACCGCCTCCGAACCGCGCGATCCGACCGCCATGACGCTGGCGACCGTCGACGCCGACGGGCTGCCGGACGCCCGCATGGTGCTGTTGAAAGGGGCCGACGCGGCGGGTTTCGTGTTCTACACCAACATGGAGAGCCAAAAGGGCCGCGAACTGACCGCCAATCCGGCCGCCGCCCTGGTTTTTCACTGGAAATCATCGAACCGGCAGGTGCGCGTGCGCGGACGCGTCGAGCGTGTCACCGACCAGGAGGCCGACGCCTATTTCGCCAGCCGCCCCAAGCAGGCGCAGATCGGCGCCTGGGCCAGCAAGCAGTCAGCGCCGCTGGAAAGCCGGCTCGCCTTCGAGAAGCAGGTGGCGCTCTATGCGGCCAAATACGCCATCGGCACCGTGCCGCGCCCGCCGCACTGGTCCGGCTACCGCATCGTGCCGCGCGAGATCGAGTTCTGGCAGGAGCGACCGTTCCGCCTGCACGACCGCGTGGTCTTCCGCCGCGACGGGCCCGACGCGCCGTGGCACAAGACGCGGCTTTATCCGTGAGCTAGAATACATAGTGCGCTATTCTGCGCTTATCCTCGCTTTCGTGCGAACGAGCGGATTAGAGTGAGCGCAAGGACCCCAATGCCAACCTCGCAAACAAACCAGCCGCGCCGCACGCTGCTCCTCACCGGGGCGAGCCGCGGCATCGGGCATGCGACGGTCAAGCGCTTCTCGGCCGCCGGCTGGCGCGTGATCACCTGCTCGCGCCACCCCTTCCCGGAAAACTGCCCGTGGGAAGCGGGACCCGAAGACCATATCCAGGTCGACCTCGCCGACGAGGCCAACACCGTCGAAGCGATCGAGGAGATCAAGCGGCGGCTGGACTCGAACGAGTTGCATGCGCTGGTCAACAACGCGGCGATCTCACCCAAGGGCGAAGGCGGCAGCCGCATGGGCTCGATCGAGACCTCGACCGAGGTGTGGCACCAGGTGTTCCAGGTCAATTTCTTCGCGCCGATCATGCTGGCGCGCGGGCTGATCGAGCAGCTGCAGGCGACCAAGGGCTCGGTGGTGAACGTCACTTCCATCGCCGGCTCGCGCGTGCATCCCTTTGCCGGCGCGGCCTATGCCACCTCGAAGGCGGCGCTCGCTTCGCTGACGCGCGAGATGGCGTTCGACTTCGGCCGGCGCGGCATCCGCGTCAACGCCATCGCGCCGGGCGAGATCGACACGGCGATATTGTCGCCGGGCACCGAAAAGATCGTGGCGCAGATCCCAATGCACCGGCTCGGCACGCCCGACGAGGTGGCCAAGATCATCTACGTGCTGTGCACGGAGACGTCGAGTTACGTGAACGGCGCGGAGATTCACATCAACGGCGGACAGCACGTTTAATTGCTTGTCATTCCGGGACGGCGCGCAAGCGCCGGACCCGGAATCCATACGCCGCAGTGGTTCTGTGTGGCACGGCTTTCATTCATCCTCTTTGCTGCGGAGTATGGATTCCGGGTTTGCTCGCGGAGTTTATCATCGGGCCGCGCTTCGCGCGGACCCGTTGGCTCGCGCCCCGGAATGACGAGTAAGGAGGCGCGCGTCGTCGCCCGCGTTCTTGATGTTGGCCCCGGGTAAGCCCTCTTCCACATGACATCTCATCTCCGCATCGCACTCGAAATAGAAACCGAGGGCGCGCGGGACGCCAAGGGTCCGGAGCGCATTCAAGTCCGCGCCGAATGCGCGAACGAAAATGCTCGGACCCGCGGGCCTCGGCGCCTCGCGACATCGAGGCTTGTCGAAGTCCGCCCTGCATCGCGCCTTGCGGCGCTTCGCAGGGTCATTCCGCAAGTCCGCCAGTCCCAAGGCGTCCCGCGCGCGGTGTTTGGTAGGTTTGCTCCGCGCCTTCCCCGGTGGTCGTCCGTTCGTCATCACAGCCCTTTACGAGCCGAACGACACTCCACCGTTTCAGCCCTGGCTCCTCGGCCGGCGTCCCTCTGACCGGACCGCCGGCTTACCAGCCGTCAGAAGACCTCGACGTGCGGCAGGCACGCCAGGAAGGCCGCGGCTTGGACCGCCGGGCCGCTTGCGCCGCATCTCCAGCGAAGCGTCATTCCCCGGCCACCGCTCCCCGCCCCGTGTCTGAAGATGCTGATCAGACACCCCTCGGTACCGAGGCGGGATGCGCAGGAATATAGTCTAACGCGAAAGCCGCGTCAAGAAATTTTGTGAAAAAAATCTTATCCCCGGTTTGGCGACTTTATCCCCGGGGCGCTCTCGCATCGGCCGGGACGGCCGGCATGCTGTGCTCGACACGGGCGCGGCGCTGCGCGCGGCTTCCTCGGGTCAAGCCGGAGGACAGGCTCCCAGGATGAGGCGGAGAGAGGAAATGCACCGATCATGCATCTTCTCGGGCGTCATCACCCGCGCAAGCGGGTGATCCAGTAATCACGGCGCTCTCGCGTCTACGGGGTCCTCCGCCTGCGCGGAGGACGACAGCCGCGTGTGCGGCCACACCGTGCTCTGCTCTCGGACGCGTTCCCCCACCCGACCGATCGCTTCGCTCGCGGCCGCCCTCCCCCTCAAGCGGGG
>JARRNI010000192.1:0-7467 GCA_037385125.1 Pseudolabrys sp. | reverse complement strand
CGCCGCGCCGGTCGACCTGAAGGCGCATTTCGCGGTCATCATGACCCATATACAGGTGGGCGAGCTCACTTGGGCGGTCGACTTCGCCGACGCGAGCTATCGCACCGTGGCGCGCGGCAAGGCGAGCGGCGTGTTCAGCGTGCTGGTCAAGGGCACGGGCGCAGCCACCACCGACGGCACCTTCGCGGACGGCCACCTGGTGCCGGTCGCCTCGCGCTCCGCCGTCTCCGACGAAGACGGCGTCTACGAGGTGCGCATGCGCTTCGACAACGGCGTGCTCTCGCGCGTGGTGGACCGCGGCGCGCCGCCGCACAAGGAGCGGGTCGTCGTCACCCGGAACCTGCTGCACAACGTGGCCGATCCGCTCAGCGCCATGCTGATCCCCTTTGGCAACAACGCCTTCGCGCCGGCCAATTGCAAGCGCACGCTGCGCATCTACGATGGTCGCCGGCGCTACAATCTCGCGCTGTCCTATAAGCGGCTCGACAAGGTCAGGATGAAGCGCGGCTACTCCGGCAAGGCGCTGGTGTGCAACGTCGTGCTGCACCCGATCGCCGGCTACAAGGTCGGCAGCCTGGTGGTGCGCTATCTCGCCGGAAAGGACGATCTCGAAATGTGGTTTGCGCCGATCGCCGGCGTCGCCGTGCTGGCGCCGGTGCGCGCGCTGATGCCGACCATGATTGGCACCATGGACATTCGTGCCGACGAATTCGTGGCCCACAAGGCGCAGAACAAGCCGTGAAGCGCGTCCGCGCGCCGTCCGCTTCGGCCGCGGGTGCGACAAATTGGAGCGGTAGCGCCGCCGCCCGCTCGCGTTGACGCAAGCTCTTGCTGCACTACGATAACCTTAACCATGCGGCCGACCCGGCGCTTTCGCGAGAGGTCGGGCCGCCGATGCCGACGGCGCGCATTTCGCTCCATGTCCGCTTCGGTGTTTGCTCCGCACGCCGAAAGCGCGCGCGAGCTTTTTAGGACGGCAAACGTCCGCAAGCCACAAAAAGGAAGCCGCGATGAAGCTGAATACCGCACTGGCCGAGCGCACCCAGAGTCAATTCGACGCCCAGGCCATCCCCGAGAACCATCCGGTGGTCGGTCAGCTCAATTCGCTGTTCGGCGACCACACCTTCTTCCTCGACGCCCAGGGGCTCAACATCGTGGAGCCGTCCGGCACCACCAACGGCGGTGCGCAGACCGCGCAGGTGGTCAAGCTGGCGGGCTGGAGCGACGGCGACCGCACCTCGCTGCAACCGCATGAGCCGGAAGTGCGCGAAGTCGTCGTGGTGCTCGAGCCGGCGGGGCCGGACAGCGCCGCCTGAGCGGCGGCCCAATCGTTCGAAAAACAAAAAGGCGGCGGTGCTGACCACCGCCGCCTCGTTCGGGAAGGTGCGCGTCGGCCGTCAAGACGGGCGGCGCGTGCGCGCTATTTGCTCGCCGCCGTGAACATTTCCTCGGCGTATTCCCAGTTCACCAGGTGGTCGAGGAAGGCCTTGAGATAGTCGGGGCGGCGGTTGCGGTAGTCGATGTAGTAAGAGTGCTCCCACACGTCGCAGCCGAGCACCGGCAGGCCGCCGTGCACCAGCGGATTCTCGCCGTTCGGCGTCTTCATGATGGTGAGCTTGCCGTCCTTGACGGCGATCCAGCACCAGCCCGAGCCGAACTGGCCGACGCCGGCAGCCACGAAATCCTCCTTCATCTTGGCCCCCCCGCCGAGATCCTTGTCGATGGCGGCCATGAGCTTGCCGGGGATCTTGTCGCCGCCGCCGCCCGGCTTCATCCATTTCCAGAAATGGTTGTGGTTGTAGTGCTGGCCCGCATTGTTGAACAGGCCCTGGTTCTTGCCATAGGAGCCCTTGACCACTTCCTCGAGGGACTTGCCCTCCAGGCCCGAGCCCTCCAGCAGCTTGTTGCCGGTGGTGACATAGGCGTTGTGGTGCTTGTCGTGGTGATATTCTAGAGTCTCCCGTGACATGTACGGTGCTAGCGCGTCATGGGGATAAGGCAAGTCGGGCAGCTTAAACGACATGGTTCGTCCTCCTCGATCCACAAACGATGATTGCGGAGTAAACCGGTCCCTTGGATGTCAAACCGGCACGTCCCGGGCGAGTTCCATCAAGAGCGTCTAATTAGGCGCTGGCGCCGGGCGGAGCAACGGGCGGCCGCCAAATCGGGGCAATCGGCCGGCGGGCGCGACATTTCGGTCGCGCCTGAGCGCGGCTCGCTTGCCGCATGGCCCTCGCGCGCGGGCCTGTCGCAAAAAACGGTTAACTTTAATCAAGTTTGAGGAGAATTGCTGCAATTTTAGCCTTGGGCATTGCGGCCGGCGCAGGGACGCGCCAGAATTCGTTGTTTCATAACGGGTTACCCGTTTTTCAGGGCCGCTGGCTGCGGCGGTGCATTGAAGAGGGCCAAGCAACATGTCGATGCTGTTATTCATCGTCGGCGGCATTGCCGTCATGCTCGGCGCAGCCACGGTCGCCTTTGGCATCCCGATCAACGAATTCAGCTTCGGCAACACCCTGATCGTGGCCGGCACCACCCTCGGCGCCAGCGGCCTCATCGTCATCGCCATTGCCGCGGCGGTGCGCCAGCTCAACCGCATCGCTGAGCGGCTCGAGCAGGGCGCCGGGTTCACCGTCGCCCAGCCGGAGCGCTTCGAGGCGCCAGCGGCCGGCCGCATTCCTCTCCCGCCAAAGACTAAGCCGGTCGAGCCCTCCCCGGTCGAGGGCGAAATGCCCCCGCCACCGGCCCCGCCGCCGCCGATGCCCGCCGAGGCCGAGGCCGCGGGCGCGGAGCCGGCGCCGGGCCTGCGCAATCCGGAAGCGCCGCCCACGATGGCGGAGGAAGAGGTCTCGCTGTCGCCGCCCATCGAGCCGCCGCCGCGCGCGAGCGAGCCCGGTATCCAGCCGCCCAGTTTCGAAGCCATGTGGCCGGCCAAGCCGTCTCCGCCGCCAGTGCCGCCCCAGCCGCCGGCGCAGTCGGAGCCGGAAGCCCAGGAGCCGGCCTCCGAGGAGCCGCCGCTCGCGCCGCAGCCGAGCGGCGAGCCACAGCCGCAGGCAGTCGCCGTGCTCAAATCCGGCGTGGTCGACGGCATGGGCTACACGCTCTACGTGGACGGCTCGATAGAGGCCGAGCTGCCGCAGGGCACCGTCCGCTTCGCCTCCATCGACGAGCTGCGCGCCCATCTCGAAAAGAGCTCCTGAGCTCACAGCAATACGGCAAGTCTAATCTGCATTGGCTTCAGCTTTTTCTTGCCGGGCCCGGATTTCGCTAGTAGAGTTTTTAATATAAGTTTCTTGTCGGCACTTCGTTTTAGCTGAAACCGCAGATCAGTCGCGTCTTTCCTTTACGCTGGGTCTGCAAAGTGGGCTGCCAGCGGCGAAAGCCCGCGCCGACGTTAGGGGCCAGGGCGCCAGGTGAGAGCTTTGATGAGCGAAAGCACAGGCAATAGTCATTTCATCGAGCTGACGGCGGAGATCGTCTCCGCTTATGTCAGCAACAACACGGTAGCTGCGAGCGACATTCCCGGCCTGATCAACCAGGTGCATGCCGCGCTTACCCGCGTCTCCGGCAAGCCCACCGAGGCGCCAACCGAGCCGCTCAAGCCGGCTGTCTCGCTGAAAAAATCGATCACGCCCGAATACATCGTCTGTCTCGAGGACGGTAAGAAGTTCAAGTCGCTCAAGCGCCACCTGCGCAGTCAGTACAACATGACGCCGGAGCAGTACCGGGAGAAGTGGGGCTTGGGAGCCGACTATCCGATGGTGGCGCCCAACTATGCCGCCGCCCGCTCGCAGCTCGCCCGCCAGATGGGGCTCGGCCAGCAGCGCCGCCACCGCTCCAAATAGGTCGCGCGGCGACCGGGCGCCTTGATTATATCCCGGTCCCGTCAAGTCCCCGGTTTGCCAGGGACTTTTTCGTCGGGCCTTCTGCGTTTGACCTCGCCCGCAAAAAATTCCTAACTCGGTGCTGACAAAGTTCCTAGGAAGGCGCATGCGCGCGCCACAGGCGGATACTCGTAGCATTTTCAAAGAGATGGGCGTTTCACCAAAAACTTACCCCCGCCAGCCGCCGCGGCCGCAGCCCCGACCTGCAGCACTTTACCGACGGCATGATCGCGGCGCGCCGGCGCGTGCATCGCGCGCTCGACGCGGCGGGACCGGAATTTGCAGGCCTCCTGCTCGACGCGTGCTGCTTCCTCAAGCGGCTGGAGGACATCAAGCGCGTGTGGTCGGCGCGATCGGCCAAGGTGGTGCTGCAACTCGGCCTGGAACGGCTGGTGCGCCATTACGGCTTTGCGGCCGAGACCAGGGGCCGCCCGCGCGCGCGCCTGCGCACCTGGCTGGCTGAGGATGCGGGGTTCAGCGTCGATGGTGAGACTCGTGGCCCGGCTTGACCGCGAGCGAAAGCCGGGAACGGCATTGTTGCATCAGACAAGCGCCCGGGATTTCGCTCGCGCTCAATCCAGCTACGGACTAAAACCCTTCGCTCGCCCCATTGATCCATGTCAAAGCTGCCGGAACTTGTGGCGCCCAATGTCAGCTAAGCTACATTGGCGCAGAAGCAGAGGCGGCACATGCGAGCATTACACGATTTGCCTTTCAGCGAAGAAGACTTTCGCCAAGCGGACACCCCGAAACTCGCGGCGGCAGCCAACGAGGACTGTCTGCTTTCCGAGCTGCAGTTCCTGTGCGCGCATACAAACATGTCCATCGGCACCGGAATCTTGACCGACAACCGGGCGCTCGCATTGGCGAAAGCGCGTGCCTGCACGATGCATCTCAAGTGTCCGCATTACGGGATGACACATAGCGTCACGATGGACGAGGCCATGCTCGTTCGCAGCTTGCGATGGGAAGACCGGGCCGACTGGGCAATGTCGAATTGTTGCCGGTAATAGCCACGGGCCACCCGGCAAGAAAGGGCAAGTCGATGGCAGCCTCGGCCCGCCCGCAGAACGCGTCGCCAATGAAGCGGCACGCGCCGGATCAGGTCGAGGTAGATACCATTGATCTCGCACGATTGCTCAAGGTCGATCCTTGCAGGCCCTATCCCTAAGCGACCTTGGAAAAGTTCAAGTGCACTCTGAATTGCGATCTGCTCGGATTTCGGCCCACGGAAACAATATTGCGAGATATCGCAGGATCCTTGAATCGAATCTCTCGCCACTCGAGCGCGCCTTTGTCGAGCGGCGCATCTCGGAAGAAAACGCGCAACTCGAAGCTCTATGCGACAGGTGATGCAGCCCGGCTTGAGCGGAGCGAAAGTCGCGAGCGGTCTTGTCTTCCCAGACGATCGCCCTGGATCTCGCGTGCGCTCGGTTCGGGCGACGGCCCTTACCGCACCTGGATTACGCCGCTTCCGCAAGTGCCGCCTTTGCTTCCGCCTGGATGCGCTCGACCATGGCGCGTAGGCCGTTCGAGCGCTGCGGCGTCAGGTTCTCCGCCAGCCCCAGCCGCTCGAACACCCCAAAGGCGTCGGTGTCGAGGATCTCGCGCGCCGGCTTCCCGGAATAGAGCGCGTGCAGGATGGCGATCAGCCCGCGCACGATATGGGCGTCGCTGTCGCCCTCGAAGCTGAGCACTGGGCCGGCGGCGGCGCCGTCCGGCTTCACGTGGCTGACCAGCCACACCTGGCTGGCGCAGCCACGCACCTTGTTGGCCTCGGTATGGGCTTCCTCTGGCAGCGGTTGGAGCGTGCGGCCGAGCTCGATCACATAGCGGTAGCGGTCGTCCCACTCATCGAGCAGCTCGAAATTCTCGATGATCTCGTCGATGGTTGTCGTCATGCTGTCCCTCTGCGCCTCGCCCGCTATATAGGCGCAGCGGGCGCCGATGGCCAAGGCCGGACGTCGATGCCGGGCCGATCAGACCGCCGGCCGGCCGGGCGGCACCGCCCGCTGCGGCGGCAGCGGAACCCGCACGTGGAAGGGCGGCTTCAGGTCCGACGGCTTCAGCGTGCCGTGGTCTACGGTCGACACCGTCACGATCTTGGCCGGCTTGCGCGCCGCGGGCTTTCTCGCCGCCGTCTTGCCGACCGACCCGGTGCTTTCGACCGTGTCGCTCTGCTTGCCCATCTTGCTGGCGACGAAGTGGAAGATGGTGCGCGCTCCGTGTTCCGCCCGCTGGCCGAGCGCGGCCGCCACCTTGCCGCCGACCTTGCAGGCGGCCGGCTGGCGGTCGCAGAAACCGCGCATGTCGGTGACCGCGGCGCTCGCCAGCGTCACCGCCTGCGTCGCGTTGATCTGCGAATCGGGGTCGGTCTTCGCTCCGCCCGTCGGCAGCAGCAGGCAGACGAGGCCCAACCAGAAAGTCAGCCGCAGCAGAAAAAACATGGCTCTGTCCCAACGCATTCCCCGGCAGCTTTTGTGCCGCCTTTGAGCAAAACTTAGCCGACAGTTTTGAAGCTGTCGTTGGCTATCTCATGCGTGTTTTTGCCAAGTTCGACGCGAATGCGGTGCGAATTTTCGTCAAACTGTAGCAGAACGCATTTGCCTAAAATTTTAATTGCCCCGCTCGCCCACCGGCCCCGCGCGGCGCGGATGTACGTCGCGCCATGGTTAGCGCGAGGTAAGATTTTCGTGTGTCGCGCATCGCCGGCAGCGCGCGGCAAGACAAATTTCACCATGCGCAGCGAAACGAGGGCGCGCGTGGGCGCGGCGCGGCATGCGTTGCGCGCCGGCCACGGCGGCTTAGCGTTCGCTTAAGCGGCGGTGACTAGCATCTGCGCATCAAAAGGGACGCGTCTTGCTCGTCGGGACGTGGGACAGGGACCGGTGGTGCGTATCCTCACGCCCGTGTGGATGTATGTCGACGCTCTGGTGCACCCGGCGGCGCAGCAGGATGCGCTGACGGCGGCGCGCCATCGCGCCTTCATCGCGCCGCGCCTGATCGGCAGCCTGGTGGCGCTGGCGAGCTTTCCGGTCTATCTCGCCTTCCGCGGCGCCCCCAGCGCGCTCGAGGTGTTCGTGTTCGGCTGGCTGGTGGCGCCGATCCTCATCGCCACGTTCCTCTCGCGCACCGGCCGCTACGAGAGCGCGCATATTCTCTCCTCGCTTGCGCTCGCCGGCCTGGTGACGGTGGTGGCCTGGTGCACTGGCGGCATTGCCTCCTTCGCCGCCATCTGGCTGGTGCTGGTTCCGCTGGAAGCCGCGCTGTCGGCCTCGCGCCGGGTGGTGGCGCTGGCCTCCGGCTTCGCGCTCGCCGGCGCGGGGCTGCTCTTGGCGGGCGGTGCGCTCGGGCTCACGGCGCCGGCGGCGAGCCTGGCCACCGAGCACGGCGCGCTGGCCGCCCTCGGCATCATCTCAGCGGCGCTCTACGCCACCGGTCTCGCGCTCGGCGCCGAGCAACTCGCGCGCACCAGCATCTGGCTGCGCCACGCCGAGGAGGACCGCTACCGCCTGCTGGCGCGCAACATGACCGACGTCATCACCCGGCACGCGCGCAACGGCGCCGTGCTGTTCGTTTCACC
>JARRNI010000191.1:0-7468 GCA_037385125.1 Pseudolabrys sp. | reverse complement strand
GAATTCTGGCCGGTGTGGATCGCCGGAGCGCTCGGGGCGGCCTTCGGCGACTGGCTGTCCTACTGGATCGGGCTGAAGCTCGAATATTCGGTGGCGCATATGTGGCCACTGAACCGCCACCCCGATCTCATTCCGCGCGGCGAGGCCTTCGTGAAGGAGTGGGGCATCCCGGGCATTTTCATCGGCCGCTTCTTCGGGCCGTTGCGCGCCTCGGTGCCGCTGGTCGCCGGCATATTCGAGATGCCTTACTGGCGTTTCCAGTTCGCCAATTTCTCCTCCGCCTTCGTGTGGTCGGCGGTGCTGCTGACCATCGGCGACATCATCTCGTTTGCGGTGAATTGGTTGTGGCCGTGAAATATCCGCCGGAGCGTATCGCTCCGGCGGATCGAAACGGCATGCGGCGATGGGAACGACACCAATGTCGGGTCCGATTCCGGCGCTCAGAAGCTGTAGTCGCCGCCCGGCTTCATGACGATCAGCTTGTCGGCGAGATTGCGCTTTTTGAGCGCCGCGCGGAACTCAGCCGGCGTGCCCTTGAGCAGCCCGAAGGTGCCGTAGTGCATCGGAATGACGTGATCGGGCTTCACGAACTGCACCGCGAGCGCGGCGCGCACCGGATCCATCGTAAAATAGCCCCCGATGCAGGCGAGCATCACGTCGATGTGGTGGAACATGGGGATCAGCTTCATGTCCTCGAACACGTCGGTGTCGCCGGTGTGGTAGATCGTCGGTCCGTCCTTGATCATGAGCACATAGCCGACTGGGTTGCCGCTCGTCAGCGCGGTCGGCTGGCCGGGCGCAGGCTTGGGAAGTTGCGGCGCGGTCAGCTCCGAGGCGTGGATTGCGTTGACGTACAGCACCTTGGCGCCAGCCTTGGGCAGATCGATGGTGCCACCGACATTGCCGCCGTAGATGACCTGGTCCTTGGGATAGCCGACCACCGAAACCATATTGCTCGCCAGCCCGTAAGGCGCGACCAATTTGGCGCCGGTCTTCTTGGCTATCGCGACCGCGTCGCCGACATGGTCGCGGTGGGCGTGCGTGATCAGGATATAGTCCACCCGCCCGAGCTCCTTGATCGAGTTCTTGTCGGGGTTGGTCGGCACCGTAAGCCACGGGTCAATCAGGATCACGCCACCCGAGGGCGTAGTGATCTTCCAGGCCGACTGACCGTACCAGTGCAGTTTTGTCTTGCCGTTGGCCGCCAGCGCCGGGCTGGCCAACGTTGCGGCCAGCACGAGCGCCAGCGCGGCGATACAGCCGGCAAAGGCTTTCATTGCTTGTCTCTTGATCATGCGTTCCTCCCTTGATGAATTCGGTCCACGAAGGGCTTGGCCCTCGTTGACTGATTTGCGAAGCGATTATTTCAACGCGTCCGCCCCCGCTTGTGCTGCCTGCGCGTCGATAGTGCCATTGGGGCCGCCGCTGACGCCGATGGCACCGACTACCTTGCCGTTTTCCGTCAGCGGGATGCCGCCGGCCGAGGCGATGACGCCCGGCAGAGTGAGCAAGGTGATCGTGTGGCCGCCTTTGCCGATCACTTTCTCCCAGACCGCGGTCGGCCGGCGGAAGATCGCGGCGGTCTTGGCTTTCTGCTGCGAGATGGCGATGGAGGCGTATTGGGCGCCGTCCATCTTGGTGAAGTAGATGAGATCGCCGGACGGGCCAACGATGGAGATGATCACGCGCTGATGGATTTCGGTGGCTTTCTTCTGCGCGGCGGCGGCGACCTTCATGGCGGCCGCCTGATTGATGGGCATGCCGTATTCGGGCTGCTGCTGCTGGGCGCTCGCGGCCGACGCGAATGCCAAGCCGGCGCAGACCGCCAGGCTAATCATCGACAAACGACGCATCTGTTCCTCCCGGTTTTCAGCTTTCTGCAGGCGGTTATGGAGATTGCTTTCTCCCCCGCCGATCCGCCTTGTTCGGTTCTCGGCCTGACCACTTTACCGGAACGTATACCGGCCGCCGATATGGGATGCTGCCCAAGGACGTTTCTCGGCCGCTTGACCGGCGCCGGCGGGCCGCCTATATCGCGCGGCCATGACGAGGCTTTTCACCGGCTCGCAATTACACCGCCGCAGCCGCGCCGCCAAGGCACGGGCGTAGCGCTTAAGCCGTCGTCGCCCGTGCCGCCGGTCTCGGCCTGCGGCGGACGGTTTTCCCGATAAAATCCACGCTGTTGGCCTTGCTCCGGACGTTCGGTTAAGACTCTGGATGAGGATCGATTCATGGTCACGAAAGCGAAGATCGGCGTGCTCGGCGCCTCCGGCTACACCGGCTCCGAGCTCACGCGCCTGCTGCTCAGGCACCCGCGCGCGGAAATCGCGCTGCTCACCGCCGAGCGACGGGCAGGGCAGGAGATGCGCAACGTCTTTCCGCAGTTCTCGCCCTTCCATCTGCCGACGCTTACGGCCATCGAGGGGACCGACTGGGCGGCGCTCGCCCTTGACGCGGTGTTCTGCGCGCTGCCGCACGCCACCACCCAGAAGGTGATCAAGGTGCTGCTGGCGCAGGCGCCGGCGACCAAGGTGATCGACCTGTCGGCCGACTTCCGGCTGTCGGACACCTCGGCCTATGCGCGATGGTACGGCCACGAGCATCATGCGCCGGAACTTCAGGGCGAGGCCGTTTACGGGCTGACCGAAATCCACCGGCGCGAGATCAAAAAGGCCCGGCTGGTCGCTAATCCCGGCTGCTACACCACCTGCGCGCAGTTGCCGCTGATCCCGCTGATCAAGAACAAGGCGATCGATCTCGACGAGATCGTCGTCGACGCTAAATCCGGCGCGACCGGAGCGGGCAGGGCGGCCAAGGAGTCCATGCTGTTCTCGGAAGTGTCGGAAGGTTTCAACGCCTATGGCGTGGGACAGCACCGGCACATGGCCGAGCTGGACCAGGAGTTTTCGCTCGCCGCCGGCCGCGAGGTGGTGGTCACCTTCACCCCGCATCTGGTGCCGATGAACCGGGGCATTCTCTCGACCATTTATGTGCGCGGCCGGCGCGGGCGCAGCCCGCAGGATCTTCATGCGATACTTTTAAACATCTACATGAAGGAGCCCTTCGTGCACGTTCTGCCGTTTGGTGAGCTGCCGCACACGCGGCACGTGCGCGGCTCCAATATGACGTTTATCGGGGTGGCGAACGACCGCGTGCCGGGTCGCGCCATCGTCATCGCGGCGCTGGACAATCTGGTCAAGGGCGCCGCCGGCCAGGCGATCCAGAACATGAACCTGGTCATGGGCTGGCCGGAGACCATGGGGCTGGAGCAGGTGGCGCTGTTTCCGTGAGTTGGCGGCTGAATTAGCATCTGTCGTTCCGGGACGGCCGCGAAGCAGCCGGGCCCGGAATCAGGGCTAGGCATGAGGGCGTCGCCCCTGGATTCCGGGCTCGCCGTCTTCGCGCCTTCGGTGCTTCGCGGGACTCCCCGGAATGACCAAGGAGAGCCGATGTTCGACGTCTCAAACCAGCCGCCGCCGCTCGAGCCCTATAACCTGTTCGCCTGTGACACCGTCTTGCGCGAGGCGGTCAGGCGCGAGGGCGCCGGCTGGGCGCAGAAGGACCTGACGGCGCTCGGCGCCAGTTTCGGCAGGCCGGAGACCATCAAGGCCGGCTTCGACGCCAATCGATATCCGCCGGTGCTGCTCACGCTCGACCGCTACGGCCATCGCATCGATGAGGTCGAATTCCATCCGGCCTGGCATGAACTGATGGCCATCGCCCTCAAAGCCGGGCTGCATTCCAGCCCCTGGGCAGACCCGAAACCGGGCGCGCATGTGGCGCGCGCCGCCGGCACCTACATGCTGGAGCAGGTGGAAAGCGGCGCCTATTGCCCGATCTCTATGACCTACGGCTCGGTGCCGAGCTTGCGCCACGCGCCCGCCATCGCCAAGGAGTGGCTGCCGCGCATCTGCGCGCGCGACTACGACCCGCGCTTCGTGCCGGCGGGCGAGAAGAAATCGGCGCTCATCGGCATGGGCATGACCGAGAACCAGGGCGGCACCGACCTGCGCACCAATACGACGCGCGCGGAGCCGGTAGGCGACGGCAGCTTCCGCCTTTACGGGCATAAGTGGTTCATGTCGGCGCCCATGTGCGATGCCTTTCTCGTTCTCGCGCAAAGTCCCAAGGGCCTGAGCTGCTTCTTCATGCCGCGCTGGACGCCCGACGGCGAGCGCAACGCCGTGCATTTCCTGCGGCTGAAGGACAAGCTCGGCAACAACTCGAACGCGTCCAGCGAGGTCGAGTTCGACGGCTCCTATGCCGAGCTGGTCGGCGAGGAGGGACGCGGCATCCCGACCATCATCGAGATGGGCAATTACACCCGGCTCGACTGCGCCATCGGCTCCTCCGGCTTGATGCGGCAGGCGGTGGTGCAAGCTTTGCATCACGCGCGCCACCGCACTGTGTTCCAGAAGAAGCTGATCGATCAGCCGCTGATGGAGAACGTGCTGGCCGATCTCGCGCTCGAGTCGGAAGCGGCGGCCGCGCTGACTTTCCGCCTGGCGCGCTCCTATGACGAGGACGACGAGGCGGCGCTGGTCTACCGCCGTGTAGTGACGCCGGCGGCCAAGTTCTGGATCTGCAAGCGCACGCCCACCGTGACCTATGAGGCCATGGAGGTGCTGGGCGGCTCAGGCTACATCGAGGAAAGCATCATGCCGCGGCTCTACCGCGAGGCGCCGGTCAATTCGATCTGGGAAGGCTCGGGCAACGTGATGTGCCTCGACGTGCTGCGCGCCATCGCGCGCACGCCCAACGCAGCGGAGGTGCTGCGCGCCGAGCTGGACGACGGCGGCGACCGGCGCCTGCGCACCTTCACGGAACGCATACAGGAGCGGCTGCAAGGCCCTGAACATAATGATGAATCTCAGGCGCGCGCGTTGACCCGCGACCTTGCACTCGCCCTGCAGGCGGCGCTGCTGATCAAGCACGCGCCGGCGCCGGTCGCGGACGCCTTCTGCGCGTCGCGCCTGGACGGCGACAGCGCGGCCTTCGGCCTGCTGCCGCGCGGGGTCGATGCGCGGGCGGTTATCGAGCGGGTGATGACGCAATAATGCTGCCATTTCCGGGACGCGCCGAAGGCGCGGGGCCGGAATCCAGAGCAGCATCCGTGTCGCCCCTGGATTCCGGGTTCGCTCGCTGACGCGAGCGCCCCGAAATGACACGAACTCACAGCTTCCCGAACACCGCCAGCACCAGCGCGATTTGCGCCAGGAAGCCGACCGCGAAGACGAGCGTCCGCAGTACCGGGATGCCGGCTGTGTAGATGATGGCGTGCGCGAGCCGCGCCCAGAAATAGACCGCGCAGGCGATCGCGGTGCTGCGGGTCGAGTGGTGCATGACGGCGAGCGTCAGCACCAGCGTCGCGAAGATCACCAGGTTTTCGACCGCGTTGTTGTGCGCCCGGTGCAGGCGCTGCGCCCATGCCGACTGCGGCGTGTCGGTCGGCGAGGGGTTCGCCATGGCGCCCATCAGCCCGCGCACCATGATGCGGTCGAGCGCGTAGGGCAGAAACATCAGTCCGGTCAGGATGACCGTGAGCGTCAGCCAGAACAGTTCGTCGGACATCGCCACCTCCCCAGCATGAGAATGTCGCCGGGGACCGAGTTTAGGGGAGGGCGTGCCCCTTGTCGTGCCGGCGCCGCTTCACGAGACCGGTGTTAGATGGGCGCTGAGAGCTAGCGGAAGAGGGCAGACAGGCGGCCGATGACTCCACCCTGCGGCTCGCCGCTTGCAGGCGCGGTGCGCGCAGGGCTTGCCGAGGTCGGCAGGCCGGCGCGCTTCCAGGCTTCGATGCCGCCGCCCAGCAGGAAGACCTCGCAATCGCCGGAACGGCCGGCCAGTCTGCCGGCATTGATGCGGGTGCGGGCGCCCGACTTGCAATGATAGATCAGCACCGTGTCGCCCTCGCGTGCCGGATGACGGGCGTCGATCTGCGACAACGCGTGATGGCGGGCGCCCGGAATGTTCTCGCGGGCATATTCGTTGCTCTCGCGGATGTCGATCAGCGCCGCGCCCTGCTTGATCAGTTCGACGGCGCGTTCCGGACCGATCGTCTCGACTTTGCTCATGCTCGTCAGTTTCCTCGGGTTAGGGTGGCTGAAGGGGTTACGGGCAATAAATGTCGCGCAGCAGGCCGAGTAGGCGGATCGCGGACGGGTCGGCGAGGCGGTAGTAGACGGTCTGGGCGTCGCGGCGCGTGCCGAGCAGGCCCTGTTCGCGCAGCAGCGCGAGATGCTGCGACAAGGCCGATTGGCCGAGACCCACCGCTTGCGAGAGCGCGCCCACCGAAAGCTCCTTGGTCTGCGCCAGCCGGCACAGGATCAAGAGCCGGTTCTCATTGGCCATGAGCTTCAAAAGCCCGGCGGCGTCGGCCGCCTTGCGCTCCAGTTCGTCTATGCCGGCGTCCGCCTTGGGACGGCGGGCGGTCGCGACCGCCATGCAGGCCTCCTGGATTAGGTGTTGCTAAATTAGATAATGCTAATATATGCGTCAAGAGCCAATCAGCAAGGGAGCCGCAAGCATGTCCGCAAAGCCTGCAATCCGCGCCTTCTTCGACGAGCCCACCAACACCGTGAGCTATCTGGTGTGGGATCCGGCGACCATGCAGGGCGTGGCCATCGACCCGGTGCTCGATTTCGACCACCGCAGTGGCAAGGCCAACGTCAAGTCGGCCGACGCCATGCTGGCGGCCGCGCAGGAACTCGGCATCAAGCTCACCATGGTGCTGGAGACCCACGCGCACGCCGACCATCTGTCGGGCGCGCCGTATATCAAGCTGAAGACCGGCGCCAAGGTCGGTATCGGCGAGCATATCCGCGAGGTGCAGCGCATCTTCCGCCCCGTGTTCAACGCCGAGGACGTCTCGGGCGACGGCTCCGAGTTCGACCACCTGTTCAAGGATGGCGAGCGCTTCAAGATCGGCAATCTGGAGACCGAGGTGATTTACACGCCCGGCCACACGCCGGCCTGCGTGTCCTACAAGATCGGCGACACGGTGTTCGTGGGCGACACTCTGTTCATGCCCGACTTCGGCACTGCGCGCGCCGACTTCCCCGGCGGCGACGCGCATGCGCTCTACCGGTCGATCCAGCGCATTCTGTCGCTGCCGGATGAGACGCGGCTGTTCATGTGCCACGACTACAAGGCGCCGGGCCGCGACCAGTACTACGCCTGGGAGACCACGGTGGGCGAGGAGCGCGGCCGCAACGTGCATGTGCACGAAGGGGTAAGCGAGGAGGAGTTCGTGGCGATGCGCCAGAACCGCGACAAGACACTGGCCGCCCCTTTGCTGCTGCTGCCCTCGATCCAGGTGAATATCCGCGCCGGCCATTTCCCGCCGGCCGAGGCCGATGGCGTGCACTATCTGAAGGTGCCGGTGAAGCTGGCGGCGTAAGCGGGTCGCATTGTGAGACATGAAAAAGGCCGGAGCAATCCGGCCTTTTTCTGTGCAGATATGACCTCG
>JARRNI010000190.1:0-8741 GCA_037385125.1 Pseudolabrys sp. | reverse complement strand
TCGGCTTGTCGTAGCTTCGCGACGATCTCTTCAGGCTTGTGCTTCCTCTTCGGCATCTAGGTCCTCCTTCATGTCAAAAGACATAATTCAGGTCGGACCACTTTTCAGGGGGAGGACCATTATTCAATGATCGAAGAATTATACCAGAAAGCACAGGAAGTTGATTCAGATCAAGGCAGGTTGCTGATTTACTCCTTTATTGGGCTTTCCGGAAATTCTCGGCCTGCAAGGCGCCGAGCGCTTCGATCTTGCGGACTAGACTTTGGCGCTTCTGGCCTTGTCAGAGAGGGAGGCTAGCAATGTGTCGACACTTCGCAAGAAACTGTGGAACGGCAGCTATTGCCCTTCTTATTTTGACGTGGGGAATGAGCGCGGCGCGCGCCGCCTCAGATGGAAACAACTCCACCGCGGCGGTATGGGTTTCATTACTATTGCTCGTACCGGGTGCTCTGGGTCTGTGGGTTGCGGCCGCTAAAGAATGGCTTGTGGCCGCACGGGAAGCTAATAATAGTGGAAGGAACCGCGAAAAACTCGAGGGGGTCAAAGATTGATGCTACGCCGCCGCCGATGGCGATCTTGAGCTGGCTTGCCCCCATTCGGAATACTTCGCGGGCCCGCTTGCGGACTTCGGGGACCCTGTCGGCGATAAGGAAAAACCCGGTCCGCCCCCAGTAATCAAGGGAACTTTGCGACGGAACCTCATAGGGCAGGCGGTAATCATAATGCCCCCCCGTCTGGCTGAGCGGAGGACCTGCCACCAGCATGCGCGGACCCACGATAACGCCGGAATCGATCAGCCTCTTGATTGCAAAAGCGTTTCCGCCGATGTCTCGTACGGTGGTGAACCCCCGCATCAAAGTGCGCTCCGCAGCCGGGACCGCTCTGGCCGCGACCTCGTAGACGTCTCCGGAGAGCAAGAGCGTCTGCGGCGCCTCCGCCATCGTCATGTGCCAATGGACGTCGGTCAAACCCGGCATCAGCGTACGCCCGCCGCCGTCGATGACCGTTGCACCGGGCGCGTCGATCTTTCCGGTCGAGACCTGCGTGATCAGGTTCCCCTCGACCAGAACGCTGGCATTCATGATCCGCTTTTCGTTCACGCCGTCGAACACATTGACGTTGGTGAACAGCGTTTTCGGCTTGGGCGCCGATTGTTGGGCGAATACCGGAGCCGCGAACATCATCGCCGCAGCGACGAGGGCGAAAATAAGACGTTTCATCTCGTAATCTCCGTTGGCGACTTAATCGCATTCGTCCTGCGAAACAGATCAATGTGAACCGTACGGTCTCCCGGCCCGCCCGCCATTGACCAGCATCAAACCGTGGCGAACAGCAGCACCGTCACGGAAACGGTGGCCGCGAGAAGTTTTTGGATGGTTATGATTCCTCGCCGTAGCGACGTGCGTCATTCGGCGGCTAACCGGCTCATGCACTCGTCATAGTACGATTGATGCTAACGGCTATTCTGAGCCGCACTCGCGCCCGCACTTTCCCAGCTACTTATGGGGCCGCCAATCGTGCCTGCTCAACTGACCGGAAGTATGCCGTTGCTGGCGAAGATTCCGCCGGGCTTGAGCACACGATGAATTTCGTTGAATAGCTTGGCCTTGTCCGCGACGTTCATGCCAACGTGCTGCATATAGAATAGCATTCGCATCACTGCTCGGCGTCTCAGCAAACGCCGCCACTGTGACATATTGACATATACAGACTCTACGACGTTCTTGGCCCAGCTTGGCGCTTCGATAACGGATGATTATAGCGCCGCGGGTTACGGATCAATCTTTATTTCATCCGATGCAGCAATGAACGCAGTACTGAGTGAAACAAAATACACGACGACGGCATACAGTGATTTCAACATCGTATATAATTACGCTACCGATCCTCATTATTGTGCCGGATGTAACGGTTCATTCACCCTGCATTTTAAAACAACATCGGTTGGGAATGCATCTGGCGTTTTCGGCGTAGGGCTTAATTTTATGAACTCTGGTTCTTCCGTGCCATATTTTCCATTTGTGACGTTTGGCGATGGCACCACGCTGAACCTTGCGCTTCCCACTACTCCTTGTCCCTACCGCAAATTAGATCCGGACGTACTGATGGTGCAACCCCCCAATCATACGCTGTCCTTCGATACGCCCGTGACGCTGAATGGCCCTGCCATCCGGCGCATCCTTCCCTAGCGAGAGGCCCGATTCGCTTGAAGTGGTAGACGGGGCTCGTCAGTGCCGCCGGTAGAGCATCAGGCTCGCTGGCAATCTTTACTTTCCGTACGATCCTGCCTGTGCCATCCACACTGCAGACGCTCGTCTCCTTAGCCGACACGTCTAGTCCAGCAAAATGGTCCATGCTGCGCTTCTCCTCTTGATGCTTGAGGCCCGTAATCACGGTGACCTCGTTTCACCATCAGCCTGAAGCGCAGCACCTAAAATCTTCAGCTATCCACAAGCTGCCGGCCGATTACTCCATCGTATGCATCGATAGCGGCGCAAAAGCGGAAACGGGGCTCGTCGAAAGTCGCCGGTATTGCGGAGATCAGGTGCGGCGGAGCCGATAGCAAATCGGCTCGACTTTTCGCAATGGTGGGGGAAGTCCAGACACATCGAAGGCCGCCGCATCGATGATCGTCCAGGACGGGAATGCCATTTCGATATCCGTACGGCTGGCACCCCGCGGCAATGGGCCTCGCCGTCCAGGTGCCCATGCCAACATAAGCATCGTGGCGCTCGGCTCTGTCACTGCAGTGACCTCGCGGCCGACGGCCTGCCGTTGCGAGGAAGTGAGACCGTGCACGGTTCCAAAATCCCAGATAAATTGAAAGCTCGGTTGGACGCCGGCGGCCCGCAACGCCGTGACATCGCCTTGTATAAACTGCACGTCGACACCGGCGTCTCTTGCCCGTGCACGTGCTTTACGTACGGCGTTGCTCACAAGTTCGATGCCTGTCGCCTGCCAGCCGCGCAAAGCCAGATCAACTGTCCAATGCCCCGTACCGCAGCCTAGATCAAGGGCCCGGCCATACGGCGGGGCCCGTTCCGACTGTTCACGATCAAATAAGGCTGCTACTTGTTCAGCGGCCGGTCGGTGTGCGGCCGCGTTTTCCCAAGGAGTGAAGCCGATTGCGTAGGCGAGCTTATAAAAAAGGCTCATAAGGTCCTCCAAGCATTTTTCAGCACCATCACGGTCGCGGAAATTGCTCTTTGAAGACTAGCGGGGTCGGGCACCCGATCCTATGGCGACCTCCAGGTCCGTCACAAAGGTGCCGTCGACTTCAAACTGCGTCAGGCATTCATGAACCTCTTCCCAGGCCCTGGATTTTGCTTCGTTACTAAGGTCCGCTACCACTGCGCGGTAGGCCCCGGCACCTTCTTGGAGCAACCGCAGAGCGTCGGAAACGCTTGGCAGCGCAAGCCGTGCTCGCCTGGTGTTCATCTGCACATCTACGAAGCCATTGCCCTTCATCAGACTTTCCAGAGTTCCGCTCGTGCCCAATGCGAATAATCCGGGTTGACCGGGTGCTGGCGGCGACTTCCCAGCATGGCGCAAAAGGACCGCCATTGGTTGTGCGAGGAAGGGATTGTTTGCCGGCGTCGTAAAGACCAGCGCCGCGAAACGCGCGCCGGGCTTCAGCACAAGCCGAACAGCCTCTACGGCCTTTGACGGCGATGGAAAAAGCATCAACCCCATACGGCACATCGACGCGTCGAACGGCGCTTGCGTTTTATCCAATTCGTCAGCCGCACATTCAAGCGTTTCGATATTCTGAAGGCCTTCACGAGCGGCGTTTCGACGTACATGCTCCAGCATGGTGCCCGAGATATCGCTGGCCACTACCTTGCCGTTCGGGCCCACGACCCTCGCCGCCTGGATGGTCTGGCTCCCGGCACCGCATGCCAGATCAAGAATGCGCATCCCAGGCCGGATACCGGCCATA
The DNA here is from genome assembly GCA_037385125.1 of Pseudolabrys sp. Taxonomy (GTDB): domain Bacteria; phylum Pseudomonadota; class Alphaproteobacteria; order Rhizobiales; family Xanthobacteraceae; genus Pseudolabrys. The sequence continues at coordinate 4,801 of JARRNI010000190.1, read as the reverse complement.
TCGATGAGCGCATCAGTTGCACTTGAGAAAGCAGTGGTGAAAACGTGTTCCCACTTTGCCCAGCCAGGCGCTGCTGACTCCCACGTGTTGCGAAGTTCGGACTTCGATGACTTGTCTGCCATATCCAGTCCTCCGAAGCTTTTGCCTCGACGTGATCGTGATAAAGTGTATCGCAGAAGCGACGCCTGCGGAACTCTGGTCGCGGCCCCCATCGGAGGGGATGTTCCACAGATCGGAATTTCCGGTCTGGGTCACTCACGTCGTTGGTCTATTTCGGCCAGTTCCGTTGTGCCCCGAAAAGCGGATCTGCGACCTGCGCTTTAATGAGTACGCGCCTTCAGCGGCCAAGGGCTGGTTCGGTCAGGTGGGCCGGTGATGACGGGCCGATCTCTACGCCACCACTGCCATCAGCGCGGCATCAATCAAGCGTTCTGGATCACGTTCGCCATCTGCTACTGAAATTATCGCTGATCGGACGCCGTGGTCTCGGGCGGCCCCAAAACGTTGAACCGCGCTTTTTGTTCGTCAGTGAGCGACGCATAGAAGCTGTCGAGTGCAGGGCGGACCGTCTTAATGGCCGCTGACATTGCGTCGAGACGCTTTGAGACGGCATCAAACCTGTCAATCGGTCCCCTGGGCATATCCGTAGGGCAGGATGCTTGCAATTGGTTGGCAGCTTGTGCTGATGCGACTTTTAACTTGTCCAGGGCCTCCTGCTGGTCCTGCGTGGGCTTAAGGACTTGCTGTATGCGTTGAACCGGCAACTGCGTGAAACTTTCCGTACGACGGCTGCAAAGCGCGGCCATGCCATTGGCCGAGGGGGCTCTCCGGCGGTGCCTCGTTGTTCTCGGACCTAGTTTCGCAAAATGATGCCTTTGCTCCTCATTCAGAGAATTATAGAAATCATCGAGAGGAGTGCGGATCGTCCCCAATGCCCGGATCATACCATCCAGCCGTTGTTGCATGGCATCCAAACGTCCGACCGGCGTCAGCGGAACTTCGCTCGAACAAGATGCCTTGAGAGTGGCGCGTGCCTGCGATGATGCTGCCTTTAGCGCATCGAGTGCTTTGAGTTGTTCATCCGTCAGACGGAGCGATTTTTCGATGCGGTCAATGGGAAGATCAGTTATTCCCGGAGCGAGCCCGCTGCAGATTTGTGCTAAAGCGAGATTGTTTGACGTGGAGGCAGCAATTTCACGGCTGGCTCTTCGGGCAGCCCGCCTGCGTGGGGGATCAGCATACGCATAGTCACCGTAGACGTCGTAGTACTCTGGGGCATAGGCGTAATAGGGACCGTAGAAGGGACCTGGCCAGAAGATGGCGTTCCACAGGAAAACGTCGCCATAAGCCCAGAATGGATCATACCAAAATGGATAGTTGTAATAGCCGTAAGGCCAGAAAACGAAGCTAAGAAAGTCGCCGTAGACGTAGGGCCAGAAGACCGGACCGATCCATCCACCCCATCCGCCATTCCAACCCGTCCGCCAGTAAGGGTTGCCCCAATGGTTCCAAGAGTGCTTCCAACCTTTCACACCGCCCCATGCGGCCGTGCGTAGGCCGTGGACATGCGTGCGATTGACACTAGCGTAAGCCCGGCCCGCGCGACCGTAACCCCGGCGCGACGCCCCTAGGCGGCTGTGGCTGAACCCGCGGCCATGCGCGCTCCTAGTGTGGCTGCCCCTAAACCTGTGGCCATGCGCAGAACCGCCGAAATGTCGACTGCCGCCAAAATGGCCATGGCCACCGCCCCCGCCAAAATGAGCACGGCCGCCGCCACCATGACCGCCGCCACCATGGCCGCCACCACCGTGGTGACCGCCCCCGCCATGGCCGCCACGCCCGCCCGCCAAACCGGCAGTGGTTCCGAGGCTTATCGCCGCGCCAAGTGCGAGTGTTACGGCGAGTATTTTGACGGTTCTAGCGAACACGGGGCGCACTCCCATGCAATTAAATATGACGCTCGACCCATCGCTTTGTTCCGGGGATGGCCGAGCGGGACGCGATATGCGCCGCCCAATCAGGCTCGCATTGTTCTAATCAATTGCTTCCAACGAGCGTGCTTATCTCGGTTTATCGGTGCCGAGCTTCCAATTCGAGACCTACTAAGCCGCCACCGCCATCAGCGCGGCATCAAGCAGCCGCTGCGGATCACGGTCGCCCTCTGCTGCTCTTGAGGACACGTTCGGGTTCGTCCGGCTTACGCACCTTCAAATCGAAGGATGTGCCGCGAGCGCGACAATGCTTGACCGACCATGCCCATTGCAGCGCGGGCACCTAACGTCACGCAAGGCTACCCGCACGGAGGCTTCGGGATCGCGGGGCTTCACGCGCAGGTCCAAGTCGATAACGGTGCCGCAAGCATCACAGAGGACCACAAGCCACGGATGCTTGGCGGTGAGGGCCGCAGTGATCTTCGGCCAGAACCATTCGTAACCTTTGGCCGAAAGCCGTTCATTGAACTGACGCACGGTAGCCAAGGCTTCGCGCTCGGCTTCCCACGCTTGGCGCATCTGCTCGACTGTTTGGATGTGCTCATGGTGATGTGGGCGGAGGTACTTTTCGGGCATTGCGGTCGTCATCTCGAAGGGCGCCTAGCGGAGAGTTAGCGTCAGTTCGAGCGGCTGGGAGGCGTTTTCTGAATGATCGAATGCCGTTCAATTCGAGTGTCCGCTGAAATTCAGCGTACACCTCTTGATAAGTTGCGAACGTGTCGTCCCACACTGTCTTCGTCGATCACTTCCAGTGACCATCCTTCATCGCGTTCCGCTAACCTATAAATTTCGACGCGCACTGAAACCCCATCGCGGATAACGCGTCCGCACAGGGGCGAGAACTCCAATTCTGGATCATCAGTCACGTTTCGGATGCCAGCATCTAGGTTTCCCGCGTCAATAGCAGTACCGCCAGCATGTCCCGTGGCTGCAAGACAGATACGAGCCGAAGCCGCAGACGCCTTTGTCGACGAAAACAACATCGCCGGGGAGATGGCGAACGTAGGGGTAATGGGCAGTGCGACGACCTGCGTAATGACCTCCGTAATACCCACAATGTCCGCAGGGGCTGTAGTACGGATAGTAACCACCGTACACATGGACAGGGGCACATGGGGCCACAGGACCGCCAAGGATGGCCAAGCTACATGCGTAGCCATAGCCAACTTGGATCGTTTGGGTCCCTTGCGGTTGGCTAAGGGGTGCAATAGGCATCGCTTGGGCGCTCGGTGCGCAGAGGATGCCGATAACGAAGACGAGAGAAAGGAGCTTGTTCATTGCTTACCCTCCCGTTGCTTTGCGCCGCAAGTGTGAATTTAGGCTGCCTGCTTGGACTTGGGTAGCCCTCATCGATCCCGCCGTAATTCCCGGTTAATCAGACTAGGTCGGCGGTTGTTCAAGCCACCTACTTTGCATTTTCGGCAAAGTTGGGGGCAATTGCCCCATCGCGATCCAGACCAACTCGGCCGCCACCGACGAGAGCTGCCCTGAACTTGCGCAGCGGCTGAGCCTATCAGGCAAGCCCTATCTCTACGGCTCCTCCTATATCGGGGGTGCCGGGGGGCATCCGCAAAAATCCATAAGCCGACTTGCAGAGCGCGGCGGCAGTCGAATCTTGCTAAACGTCCAGATTTTTTATTGAAATTTGGAACTAAAAGTCCACGTAACATCTAGTCTAGGGAGATTACGATGCAACGCGGACGAAAGTCGGCGCTTAAATCGGCCGCCTTTGATTTCGATGTCAGGCAAAGACGGCTCCAGCCGCCATCCTACCTGAGCGATGTCGAGCGCGAGTTATTTCAGCGAGTAGTCGGCTCGGTCAGCCCGCAGCATTTCGCGCAGAGCGATGTTCCGTTGATCGAGAGCTTCGTGAGGGCGACGCTGCTGTCGCGCGATGCTGCCCCGAAAGATGCGACTGATGCGGAAGCTCTAGCAAATTGGGAAAAGGCAACACGATTGCAGGCAATGCTGGCGACGAGACTGAGGTTGACGCCACAAGCCAGAACCGATCCCAAAACCTTGGCTCGTCAACAGACTCCATTGCTGAACCCGCCATGGGAGAGGTGAACATGAAAACGCGACGCTTCACACGCAGCGACAACGCCACGTTTTGGATCGAGAACTATCGCCTTGTGCCGGATGAAATGGTATCCGACGTGATCGAGGCCGCGCTAGGCTAGCGGACCTGTGGATCGTGCGGAGCAGTATGCCGATCAGGTCAAACGCGATGGTACGATTATCAGCACCGCCAATGGGCCCAAGGAGCACCCTCTCTTGAAGATTGAGCTTAGCTCCAGATCGTTTGTTACGCGCTCGCTCACGCGTTTGTTGAAAACATCAAAGCCGCCCGGCAGGCCGCCTAGTAGCGGGCTCGGGATTACATGGCGGCAGTTGGAAGGCCATGAAGACTGAGGAACAACGCAAAGCGGAGTTCTTTGATCTGCTGCGGCGGTATGTCCAGCTTGGCGCCCTGTTGCCGCAGGACGTCGAGGACGGCAAGGCGCTCACCGATGCCAAAGTAGTGCTGGCCGAAATGGAAGCGGTCAAGGTGGAGATCGATGCTATGCTTGAGCGCGAGCGAGCCTTGAGGCAGCAATAACTTGAGGCAGCAATAAGAAGCGTTGCCGTCATAAGCTTTCCAAGTCAGCCGCAACAAGTCGGCGAACTCCAGCGCCTGCAGTGCAAGTGCGCCGTGCCAGGCGTTGAGATAGCGATTTAAGAGGATATTTGAAGCCACCGCGAGGCGATCTTTCTTTTTGTTGCTCCGCTGCGGCACAGCATGCTCGTTTGCCACGTGTCGAAATTTCTTA
>JARRNI010000189.1:0-7478 GCA_037385125.1 Pseudolabrys sp. | reverse complement strand
ACGCACCTCTCATTAGGGAAGGATGCACCCAATGGACGGGCCATTCAGCGTCACGGGCGTATCGAAGGACAGACTATGCTTGGTGGATTGCACCATCAGTACGTCCGGATCTAATTTGCGGTAGGGTCAGCGACTGCACGCCCAGCTCATAGGTCGACATGAAGCGGTTACGCCGGCGCGGATCACCAATATTGCGGAATCGCACTTGGCGGATTTCCTTCGGCATGTTTTTCATGCGCTCGCGGAACATGGCCGAGAAGCTGATTTCGGTGATGCCATCGAACAGACCCTCGTCTACGAACTTGCTCCACATGCGCATGCGGGCGCAATCGGCATGATTGTTCGGCTTAAGCGGCGGCGCCGGAAAAACGTCGTCGATGTATTCGCAGATCAGGGTCGACCCGCGATGGCGTTGCCCTCATGAACCAGTGTCGGCACCACACCCTTGGGATTGAGCTTGAGATATTCAGGCTCGTACTGTTCGGCCTTGAATAGATTGACCGGGATCGCCTGCCAATCGAGGTCCTTTTCGCGAAGGGTAATGCGCACCTTCTGGCAGCAGACCGAGTTGCCGAAGTCGTAAAGGACGATCATGCCGTTCCCCCGATCCAGACAGTTTTAGCCCCGGATTCCTCGGATGAACTCTGAACTTTGGGGGAATGCTATCGATTTTCTTTGCTCTCCGTAAGTCCCGCCGCGGTTGCTGGCAGGTAGCACCGTCCGGCTCCGAAGCAGTGGCCCTGACTGCATCTCACGACGTTGATTTTAAAAGTGGTAGTCCGATTTTGATCCATGAGATGGCAGAACATCGGCGAACGCTAAGTGGTGCCCAGGGGCGGACTGTACCCGCCTAACGATTTCAAGCCCTTGCCGAAAAGTGGGGCAGTGGTCTTTTTTACCTGATTCCATAGCTTTCTGCCGCCCCTGCCCCACCGTTCGATTCCACTTTTGGGAATCGAACTCAGTGAGGCTTATGCGTCAATTCCGATAATATATTTTTATTGAATATAACGCATATTTTCTATTTATGCGCCAATTCCGATATTGCTTTTTTATCGGATTTAGATCATAATATTTAGATGACAGATTTGGCCCGAAATCCCAAGCAGATCGGCAACATCGTCCAGCGGGCCCGCAAGCGGCGCGGTTGGAACCAGACGGAGCTCGGCGAAAAGGCCGGGCTGCGGCAGGAGACGATTTCCCTTATCGAGACCGGGAACCCGGCCGCGAAGCTGGAAACGATCCTGGCCGTTCTGGCTGCTCTCGATCTCGAATTCCGGATCGTGCCGCGCTCCAAAGGACGCCCTGGCGACATCGAGGACATCTTCTGATGGCCCGCCGCAGGCAATATGCGCCGCTGCGCGTCTATCTGAATAACCGACTCGTTGGACAGCTCCTGAAGGAGCCAAGCGGGGCCATCGGCTTTCGGTATGACGAGAGCTGGCTGGGCTGGGGGCACGCCATTCCGGTTTCCCTTTCGCTGCCGCTGCGGGAAAGCACATATCGGGGCGAGCCCGTCGCGGCCGTGTTCGAAAATCTGCTGCCCGACTCCGATACCCTGCGCCGCCGGGTGGCGGAAAAGGTCGGCGCGCGCGGAACGGACGCCTACAGCATGCTGGCGGCCATCGGCCATGACTGCGTCGGAGCCCTGCAATTCATCGCGGAAGAAAACGAAGCTATCGACGCGACGGGAGTCATCGACGGCGAGATCGTCAACGACCAGGCCATCGAAAAACTGCTGAACGGTCTTGTGCAGGCGCCGCTTGGCCTGAGCCGCAACGATGAATTCCGCATCTCGGTCGCGGGCGCGCAGGAAAAAACCGCCCTGCTGCATTATAAAGGAAAATGGCTCAAGCCCCACGGAACGACACCGACAACGCACATATTCAAGACCCAGATCGGGCAGCTGCCGAACGGTATCGATCTGTCAAACAGCATCGAAAATGAATATTACTGCCTGAAGCTGCTCAAAGCCTTCGGCCTGCCGGTGAATGCTGCCGAGATCAGGACATTTGCCGGCACCAAGGCGCTGGTGATCGAGCGCTTCGACCGGCAATGGACAAAAGACGGGCGCCTGCTCCGCCTGCCGCAAGAAGATTGTTGTCAGGCGCTCTCAGTCCCGCCGACGCAAAAATATCAAAGTGATGGCGGGCCCGGGATGGTCGCGATCCTCGATCTGCTGAAAGGCAGCGATAACCCCGCGGATGACCAGACCACATTCGTGAAAGCGCAACTCGTGTTCTGGCTGATCGCAGCAACCGACGGACACGCCAAGAATTTCAGCATCTTCCTTGGCCCCGGCGGCACCTATCATCTGACGCCGCTCTACGATGTGCTTACGGCGCAGCCGAGTCTTCATTCCCGACAGATCGAGCGCAAGCAGATGAAACTGGCGATGTCGGTCGGAAAAAGCCGTCATTACCGGATCGATGCGATCCTTGGGCGCCACTTCGTCCAGACGGGCGCGCAAGCCGGCTTGCCGAAATCGCTCGTCCTGTCGACAATTCAGGACATCGCCGACAATGCCGAAAAGGCGATAGCACAACTGGAGGCGGCTTTACCCGCCGACTTTCCAGAGTTTATCCATGCGTCAGTCTCGGCGGCAATGAAACCCCGGCTTCGCAGTTTGGGATTGCCCGAAGAGACCTGATCGGTCAGAGCGATGCTAATTGCCAGGTTCAAGAAGAAAGTTTGGCAGCAATGGAGGGACTCGAACCTTAAGACCGGTTTTTGGAGACCGGTGCTCCGGCCATTATCGTTCCCGCGTTTGCTGGATTTCGAGACAAAGATGCGACCACGTATGTGATTGAAGTATCGATATAATATCAAGACCCCGGAGCCGCCATATTGCCGAACCGAGACCGATTGACTGTTATTCGATCGCATAGCCAAGTGTACGATATCCAGCCCGCCGCTTCGCAGCCATCCGTGCCAGAACCGGCACTCCGGAATCCACGTAGTCTACGACGACAACGTCCGCCTTCCCAGCATGTCGACGGTGAAGCCGGCCTACATACTGGGCCAGCGTTCCCTTCCAAGAGATTGGCATCGTCAGGAACAGCGTGTCGAGCCTCGCATCGTCGAAGCCTTCGCCAACGTAGCGTCCAGTTGCCAAGATGAGGCGTTCTTCCTCTTGAGGAACGTTCAATGCTGCCTCGGCGCGCTTTCGCTCGGCCGCCGTCAGGCCGCCACGCAAGACCGCAATGTTCCTAACAAACGAGGAGAAGCGCTTCTCCAGATAAAGGAGGTGATCCTTTCGTTCAGTCAGAACGATGGGTGACCGCTTTGCGTCGAGGGCTTCGAGAACATCATCGAAAATGAGATCATTGCGTTCATCATCTTGCGCCAGGGCCGCATAGATCTCCGGCATTGGAGGTCTTTCTGCCGAAGCCAGAGACAAAGGCAACTCAAACTTCGTCAAACGATTGCGCACCCGGTGACGGATACCGCGCTCGGATGCCTGGGTTCGTGCATCAACCTTGTGGCGGACTGGACCGCACTGCATGAAGATGATTGGATGATGTCCGTCCTTCCGAGTGACCGTAGCGGATAGCCCAAGAACAAAGCGGCCTTTGGTGCGCCGAGCCACCAATTCAAAGCTCGCGGCGGATAGGTGATGGCATTCGTCGACGACCAATTGCCCGTATCCGCTGACGAGATCGTCGACTTCGCCTTTCCTGACGAGGCTCTGGATCAGCGCGACGTCGATGATGCCGGTCGGCTTGCGTTTGCCGCCTCCAATCACTCCGATCTGTTTCGGGTCCATGTCCAGGAACGAGCGTAGCCGTTCCACCCACTGATCGAGAAGCTCTCGGCGATGGACTAGGACGAGAGTATTTCGCTGGCGACCGGCGATCAGCGCTGCCGCCACGACCGTCTTGCCGAATCCCGTCGTCGCCGCGAGTACGCCGTGATCATGGACAACGAGATCATCGAGGGCCCTTTGCTGAGATGGCAGCAACTCTCCGCGGAACGACAGACCCGTCGGCAGCGGCGATCCGAGCTCGCGACGATCTTCCAGAACCACTTCGATCCCATGGTTTCGGATCAGCCCGGCCACCTCGTCAAGGCAACCTCGAGGCAGAGCCACATGCCGGGGGTAAAGCTCGGCGCACGAGATGATCCGGGGCTTGCCGAATGTCGGCAAGCGCATGGCCTGCGCCCGATAGAACTCCGGGTTCTGAAATGCCGCGAGACGGATGCACTGCGCGACCAACGCTTGGGGAAGCTCCACCCTTTCAAAGTATATCTGGTCGGCGATCACGACATTTATCGTCTTTGGAAGGGGAGCTTGGATCGGCCGCGCCCGGGGGCGGCGAGATGGGGGCATTCTCCAGGGCTCATTGGCAAATTCGTCATCCACGGGCATCCGGACGCCCAGAATTCGCCCCGATAGCTCCGCCTCGTGGGCGATCCCGTAAACCACGTCCGCCGGGTTTCGACACAACGTGGACAAAAAGGCCCACTGATCGTCATAGGGTTTCAGGTCTTCGTCGACGAATACGCTGTTTGCATTTTCGCGTGCTCGTCTCTGCAATGGCAGCGCGATTAAATTGCCGAAGCCACCAAGCGGCATCATGTCCTGATTTGGAAAGAACCGGTCATAGGAGGAGAAGCCAATCTCGGGGCGCTTCTCCATTGTCTCGGTGATCAAAGCCGCCCCCATCTGACGAGCGATCCGCGCCGAGATCGGTTCTCGAAAGAATATCCACAAATGACCTCCGTTTCCCGAGCGCGACCGTTCGAGAGCGGCGCTAATGCCCCTGCTCTGACACGTTTTTAGGAGCGCTCTAGCGTCTTCCGCCCAAGCCTCCTGGTCGAAGTCAGCTGCAAGGAACCAGCATGTTTCATCCTGAAGCAAGGGGTACACGCCGGCGACGAAATCACCGGAGCGCGCATCTCCGCCTCGAAGGTGCTTTTCGATAATTTCGTCCGATAGAGGAATAAACGCTTGATGCGGACATTCCCCGCACTTGACCTTCGGTTTGCCGCAAATGCCTTTTTCCCATTCGTTGAAGCAAGCCGGCGAATAGCCCGCACGACCGGTCTTGCGATTTTCCCATCGTGCCGGGAAAACATCCGGCCGACCTGAGAACAAACGACTGAAAAAGGCAACCTTTTCGGAAACTGACGAGTTATTGGTGACCGACGCGCCCTCAAACGGCGAAGATCGCCCGACCTCGCCGACGTCCGTGAGTTGGCGCTCAAGCTCGGCGAGCGCCGTTTCAAGACCTACTCGCTCGACATCCAAGTTGGTGAGACGTCGCCGAATGCGAACGATTTCCTGCTCGATGGCATCTCTGCGCACGACAACCGCCCGATACGCTCTCGATCGCGATTTACGCGGATAATTCCGCTTCCATCTTACTGTGACATCAACATACCAGTGGTGTACTTCCGAAATGGGGCCTGAAGCGGGCCTCCAACGTCGTACTTAGATTGGCCTGCTCGGACGAAGACGATGAAGCGACCGTGGGCTATTGCGCCTTCCGGGCAATATCCTTGCTCATGCAGGTTATATCCTTGCTCGTGCAGGTTATGCGGACGAGATGTGATTCCAGAAAAGGATTCCATCTTCCAACATTTTCATTGGCTTACGGAGCCACAAAGTGCCCCACTCTCGTGCAGTGGGACAGTTTTCGGTAGAAAAGCGAATAATTTCAATAAGCTAAGCTTTTTGGTGCCCAGGGGCGGAATCGAACCACCGACACCGTGATTTTCAGTCACGTGCTCTACCAACTGAGCTACCTGGGCGCCGGGGCCGTCTCCCGCGGGAGGGGCGACAAGCGCGGGGCGCGTTATAGAGGCCCCGCCGCGCACTGTCCAGAACGGCGCCCGGGGCCCGAAAATCAGGCCGGAAGGCCGAGCGCCGCACGGAATCGCCGCTTCAGCGCCACCCCGTCCTTTTCCGGCAGCACCCGCGGCGGTTCCTCGGCCGAGATGGCCACGCGGGCGAACAGGGTCTCGTCCAGGCTTTGCAGCCGGCCGGCCAGGCCCGACAGCGCGGCCTCGTCGCGCACGTCGAGGCAGAGCGGGATGCCGCAGGCCCGGGCAACGCCGACCAGATCGGTCCCCTGACGGGTGTGGCTGGGCTGGCCGCCAGTCTCGCCATAGACGCCGTTGTCAAACACGGTGACGGCGAGATTGGGCGGGCGCTGTTGGCCTATTGTTGCGAGTGAGCCCAGGCCCATCAGCATGTCGCCGTCGCCGGTGATGACGGCGACGCGCCGCTTCGGCTGCGCCAACGCCAGGCCGAGCCCGATCATGGCCGTACCGCCCATGGCGCCCCACATGTAGAAATTGCGCGGGTCGTCGCCGGCCGCCGCCAGGTCCCAGGTGGTGGAGCCGAGGCCGGGCACGACCAGCAGATCGTCGCCGCGATCGGCCACCAGCGTGGCCATGGCAGCGCGGCGATCAAGTCCGGTTCCACTCATTTGGTCCACACCTTCTTGCCGATCAGTCCCTGCGACAACAGCACGGCGGCGATGCGCTCTTCGCCGAAGGCCTGAGCGGCTGCACGCTCGGTTAGCTCCGCCACCTCGTCGGGTTTGCGCGCGCGATAGATTTGCGCCTCGCACAACTCGAGCACCGGCGCGACGATAGAGCCCATGGGCATTTGCCACGGATTGAACTCTTCCCATTCGCCGCGCATGGTGACGACCATCAGCAGGGGAAAATGGCAGGTGCGCATCAGCGACAGCATGTTGACGCAGTTGCCAGTGCCGCTCGACTGCATCAGCAGCGCGCAGCGTTGTCCGCCGAGCCAGGCGCCGGCCGCGAGCGCCACGCCTTCCTCCTCGGTGGTGAGCACCACGTCGCGGATCTGCGGGTCGGCGCGGCAGCGTTCGATCAGCCGGGCATGGCCGGCGTCCGGCACATAGCCGACCTGCACGACGCCGGCGCGTTTGACCGTGTCGTAGAGCTTATCCGGCCAATCGACCGTCACCGGCGCGTTCATGAGGGCTCGCCCGCTTGGCCTTCGGGCGGCCGCTCGCCGTCCTCGTCCTCCTCCTCGCGCACCGGCACGGCATAGACGCCGGAAAGCCAGCGATTGAGGTCGATGTCGGCGCAGCGCTTGGAGCAGAATGGGCGGAACGCCTGGTCCGGCGGCTTGCCGCAGATCGGGCAAGTCCGCGCCGACATTTTGCGGTCCATTTCGTTCATGCTCTTTCCTTGCGCGTGATCTTTCGGATCGCGCGATCGAAGGCCTACTTCATCAGCGCGAAGCCCATGCCACAACCGGTCCCGGCGGCCGAGCGATAGCAGGGCACGTATTCCTGCCATTCGTTTTTCAGGTGGCCGCTGGCGCCGGCGACCGTGATCCAGTTGCGGATTTCCGAATTGCCCGAATTGAGCTTGTTGACGGGAATGGAGCATAGCGACCCGCCGTCATTGTTCTTCAGCGCGTCGAGCACGCGGTGATCGAGCTCCTCGTCGACGGTGAAATGGCTCAAGCCGCCGGAGGCGAGAATACCGAC
>JARRNI010000188.1:0-7548 GCA_037385125.1 Pseudolabrys sp. | reverse complement strand
CCCGAGGGGCGGGTGCGCGCGGGCCAGGTGGTGCTCGCCTGCAACGTCATGCTCGGCGACCTGATGCCGGAGCTGGCCGCCACCCTGCTGCCGATCACCAGCTACGTCATGGTGACCGAGCCGATCGCGAACTTGAGCGAGGTGATCCGCTATCGCGGCGCGGTCAGCGACACCGACCGCGCCGACAACCATTACCGCATCGTCGGCGGCGACGATCCCGTCCGGCCGCGGCTGCAATGGTCGGGGCGCGTGCGGGTATGGCAGGCCGATCCGCGTTTCGTCGCGCGCGGGCTCGCCGCCGACGTCAAGCGCGCCTTCCCGGCGCTCGGCAAGGTGAAGATCGCATATCTGTGGAGCGGCACGCTCGGCCGCGCCATCCACCGCATGCCGCAGGTAGGCCAGATCGAGCCGGGCCTGTGGGTGGCGAGCGGCTTCGGCGGCCACGGGCTCAACACCACCGCCATGGCGGGCGAGCTGATCGCGCGCGGCATGGTGGAAAACGACGACACCTGGCGGCTTTTGGCCGCGCCCTATGAGCTGGTGTGGGCGGGCGGCATGCTCGGCCGCGCGCTGACGCAGGGGCTCTATTGGGGCAGCCGGCCGCTCACGCGCATCGAAGAGCGGCTGGCGCGCTATCGTGCGCAGGCGCGCGCACGCAAGGCAGCGCGCATCGCCGCCCGGCTGAAGACGGAGGCGCACCGGGCGATCGCCGCGCACGTGGTGCCTGGGCATGAGGCGGAAGCGGCGGCCGCGCACGCTGCGGTGGAAGTGGGTGTGGCGCCCCATGGCGAGCCGCATGCGCCGGCGGCGGGCTTTGCGCATGCGGAAGAACCGCGTGTCGAATTCGGCCACCGCCAGCATCCGCCGGAAAAGGGCGAGCCGCCCGAGGCGCCTTCTCCTCCTGTCATTCCCCGCGAGGGCGGGGAACCCACTACACACTGACGGATTCTGGGGTGCTGGTTGTCCCGCCTTGGCGGGGCATGACAGCGGGCAGGATCAGCGGCCTTCTCTGCGCGCCATGAACGCCAGCCGCTCGAACAGGTGCACGTCCTGCTCGTTCTTGATCAGCGCACCGTGCAAAGGCGGGATCAGCTTCTTGGGGTCGCGCTCGCGCAGCATCTCGGGGCCGATGTCCTCCACCATCAACAGCTTGAGCCAGTCCAAGAGCTCCGAGGTGGACGGCTTCTTCTTCATGCCGGGCACTTCGCGGATCTCGTAGAACAGCTTGAGCGCCTCGCTCACCAGCCGTTTCTTGATGCCGGGGAAATGCACCTCGACGATCGCCGCCATGGTGTCGGGGTCGGGGAAGCGGATGTAGTGGAAGAAGCATCGGCGCAGGAACGCGTCCGGCAGTTCCTTCTCGTTGTTGGAGGTGATGACCACGATCGGCCGCTGGCGCGCTCTCACGGTCTCGCTCGTCTCGTAGACAAAGAACTCCATGCGGTCGAGCTCCTGCAACAGGTCGTTGGGAAACTCGATGTCGGCCTTGTCGATCTCGTCGATCAGCAGCACCGGCCGCTCGTCGGACACAAAGGCGTCCCACAGCTTGCCGCGCTTGATGTAGTTGCGGATGTCCTTCACGCGCTCGTCGCCGAGCTGGCTGTCGCGCAGGCGCGACACCGCGTCGTATTCGTAGAGGCCCTGCAGTGCCTTGGTGGTCGACTTGACGTGCCACTCGAGCAGGGGCGCGCCGATCGCCTGCGCGACCTCGAGCGCCAGCACGGTCTTGCCGGTGCCGGGCTCGCCCTTGACCAGCAGGGGCCGCTCCAGCGCGATCGCCGCGTTCACCGCGACCTTCAGGTCGTCGGTCGCCACATAGCCGGGGGTGCCTTCAAAACGCATGGAATTCCTCGTGTTTTCGCGGGGACACTAGGCAGACGCGGGCCATGAGGCAAGGCAGATGCTCGCACAAGCGTGAAGGGCGGGTGATGCACACGTGAATGGCGCTCCTGCCCAAACGATATATGTCAGGCGGCAAGGAAACGCGTCGGGAGGTCGAAATGCCCCGCCTGCTTCTCAGCCTGATCTTTACTGCCGCTCTCACGACCTCTGGTATGGCCGCCGAAATGGCGCCGCTGCCGAAGCCAGCGGCCGGGCAGGCCGTGGCAACGTTCGCCGGCGGCTGCTTCTGGTGCGTGGAAAGCGATTTCGACAAGGTCCCAGGGGTGATCTCGACCACCTCGGGCTATGCCGGCGGCCACACCAAGAATCCCACCTACCATCAGGTTTCCGCCGGCGGTACCGGCTACGCGGAATCGGTGCAGGTGATCTACGACCCGAAGAAGGTCTCCTACCAGCAACTGCTCACTTACTTCTGGCACCACATTGATCCGACCGTGAAGAATCGGCAGTTCTGCGACGTCGGCCACCAGTACCGCACCGCGATTTTCGTGCACAACGGGGAGCAACGCAAGCTCGCGGAGGCCTCCAAGAAAAAGGTCGAGGCGGAGTTGAAGGTGCCGATCTATACCGAGATCGACAATGCTGGCCGGTTCTACCCGGCGGAGGTCTATCACCAGAATTACTACAAGAAGAATCCATTGCGCTACGAGTTCTACCGCTGGAACTGCGGGCGCGATCAGCGGGTGAAACAGATCTGGGGCGGACACAACAAGGGAGACAGCTGATATGATCAACCGGCGCACCCTGTTGATGGCCGGCGCTGCCTTCGGCGGCGCGCTCGCGGCCACCGGCAAATACGCAGAGGCAGGAACCATGGCGACCACGACCACAACCCCGACGCACGACATCGACTGGGCCAATCTCAGTGACGCGCAATGGCGCAAGCGCCTGACCCCGGCGCAATACAACGTGTTGCGCAATCACGGCACCGAGCGCCCGGGCTCGAGCGCGCTGCTACACGAGCACCGCAAGGGCACTTTCGCCTGCGCCGGCTGCGGCCTGCCGCTGTTTGCGTCCGCCACCAAGTTCGAGAGCGGCACTGGCTGGCCGAGCTTCTATCAGCCGCTGCCCGACGCCGTCGCCACCAAGACGGATCGCTCGTTCTTCATGGTGCGCACCGAGGTGCATTGCCGGCGCTGTCTCGGCCACCTCGGCCATGTGTTCGATGACGGCCCGGCGCCTACCGGCCTGCGCTACTGCATCAACGGCGTTGCGTTGAAGTTCGAGCCGGCGGAGACCGGCAACTCCTGACCTGCAAGTGGCGCGCCGGCCGTGCGCCGCCCCCGGCAAAATCTGCCTGCCGCCGGCAGAAAGCACCGCGGCTCCGGGCCGGCGCTTTGGTATAACTATCTGATTTTCTGGCACGGCGATTGCGACGGAGCCGTCAGAGCGTTTGTGCGCGATAGGCCGGGCGGAGCGCAGTGTGCGCTCGATTGTGGAGGAAAAAATTCATGTGTTTGTTTGACGCTCTCAACTCGGCCGTCAGCTGTCTGCAGGGGCAGTCCTTCCGCCACGCAGAACCTATCCGGCAATATCGCGAACTCGCAGACGATCGCCTACAAGGGCATCAACACCAGCTTTTCGGATCTGATTCGGGCGATTCGAGCCCGTCCAAGCAAGTCGCGGGAGGCGTGCCCGCAAGTTCACTAGCAACCAACGACGTCCAAGGCCGTTTACCGCCCATTAACCATAGGAGCAGAGGCTTCACGGGTATTTGGAGACCGACCTCTGTCGGCTGGGACGGCTTGCCATGCGCATCTACGGACCGCAAAGAAACGCGCGGTCGCCCGGGGCTGGTGCGCGCTCGACGTGCTGGACCAGCTGAAGGTTGGCCTGCTCGACGGCTCAGTTGACCCAATCGACCCTATCGCGGCTGAAGGTGGCGAGCGAGGGGCTGAACGAGGCCTCCGGCGACCCTGGGCTCGAGGCCGTATTGAGCGAGATCGACCTGCGCGTGGCGGTAGAGCTGGCCAAGGCCGGCACCCGCTGACCGTTCGGCGACCGCCATGTTCGTTGGCCGACAAAGTCCAAGTCATTGAGTCGTAACAATAATCCAATAATAGCAGGGCCCCTACTCGGATGTTGTCCGGGCGGCGGCGCGCGTATATAAGCCTGCCCGACCGGGAGGGGTGGCTTCGCTACCAACAAGAAGAAGACAGGGAGTCAGAGGGATGTTGGCCAAGTCGAAGAACTATCGGCCTTCGGACAAGGAGCCGTTCATGAACGAACGGCAGCGCGAATACTTCCGCGCCAAGCTCATGGCGTGGCGCGAGGACATCCTCAAGGAGGCCAAGGAGACCCTGCAGCATCTGCAGGAGGAGAACCAGAACCACCCGGATCTGGCCGATCGGGCCTCGTCGGAGACCGACCGCGCCATCGAGCTGCGCGCCCGCGACCGCCAGCGCAAACTGATCGCGAAGATCGACGAGGCGCTCGGCCGCATCGAGGATGGCACCTACGGCTATTGCGAGGAGACGGGCGAGCCGATCTCGCTGCGCCGGCTGGAGGCGCGCCCGATCGCCACGTTGTCGGTGGAGGCGCAGGAGCGCCACGAGCGGCGTGAGCGGGTCTACCGCGACGATTGATTTTCGTCAGGTTCAGTAAATTCCCAAGTCATGGCCGGGCTTGTCCCGGCCATCCACGTCTTTGGACTCGGCGTTGCAGCTAAGGCGTGGATGCCCCACACAGGGCCGGGCATGACGAGGACGTGGTTTCTCACCAATCCCGCCTGTCCTTCAGCGGCATGTCCGGCACGCGGCGGCCGTAGACGCGGTTTTCGTACATCTCGCTCCAGCGCGTGATGCGGGTCTGCGCGCCGCCGATCAGCCGCGACGCGACGAGCGCGAACAGCGCGCCGAAGGCGAAGCCGCCGATATGCGCCCACCAGGCGACGCCGGCGCCCAGTACCGGCCGCATCATCTCGGTGGTGCCTTCCAGCACCTGCAGGCCGAACCACAGCGCGGCGAACAGGATCGCCGGCACCGGAATGAACAGCGGAATGAACAGGATCGGCACGATGGTGATGACGCGCTCGGTCGGATAGATCACCGCATAGGCGGCGATCACCGCTGCGATGGCGCCGGAGGCGCCGAGCACCGGCACCGTCGACTCCGGATGCGTAACCAGATGCAGGCCGCTCGCCACCAGCGCGCCGCCGAAATACAGCAGCAGGAACATGAAACGCCCGAAGCGCGCCTCTATGGCGGGGCCGAAGATCCAGAGAAACCACATGTTGAAGACGATGTGCAGCCAGCCGCCGTGCAAGAAGGCGTCGGTGATGAGCGGCCAGTAGTCGTGCGGATCGAGCCCCGCCGCACGCGCCAGCGCCGGAAAGGTGTAACGCGCCGGGATGAGCGCGTAATGCGCCAGCAGGGAATTGAGCGCGGCCGGCGGCAACGTCAGCGTGAACAGGAAGACCGCCGCATTGAAGCCGATCAGCATGAGCACGATGACGGGAAAAGCCGCGCGCGGGGCGGTGTCGGTGAAGGGAAACAGGAGAGGCCTCCTCGCGGAGCGAACGCGCGCCATGCGCCCAACGCGCTCAATGTCGGAGCAACCCGGCGCGCGCGCAAGGCGGGCCGGGGAGGGCGATTACTCGGCCGATGATCTTTGAAAAACACCGCGGCCCCCGGCAGGGGAGCTACCGGAGGCCGCGTCGTTGACGCCGTTTCCGCTCGCGCGATGCGGAAAACGGCGCGGGAACCCTGAAGATGAGGCAATATTCAGCAATCGGAACGAGAACTTAGCTCGCCCGCCCGGAAAGCCGACACTGACCCCCTGAGGCCGTATTTCGCGCGAAAACCTGCGATGGCTGCTTGCTGCCCCTTCGGTTTTGTTCGAGACGATCGCCAATGGTGACCGCCCACTGATCCCTGTCTCCCTTCAGAACGGCAGCATCACATCCATCACCTGTTGGCCGCTGCACGTCGGTGAGCTGGCCGCGTCCCCCGTAGGCAATGCGCGCCTGCGCGATCTTGGTCGACTCGATGGTGTTGTCGCTCTCGATGTCCTCCGGCCGCACGATGCCGGCCACCACCAATTCGCGCATCTCGAAATTGACCCGGATCTCTTGTCGCCCCTCGATCACCAGATTGCCGTTCGGCAGGAAGAGCGCGAGCGACACCAGCACCGCGTTGGGCGGCGCGGTGGCGGTGCCGAGCGCTGTGCGCAAAAGGGAAAGCACCACCACGATGCGGGTGAACGACCATCATCACGAGGATGGACGGCGCCAGCGACAGCACCGTGAGCAGCGCGATCATCTGGATCACGCGCTCGGTCAGGCCTTGCGCCTTGCGGAAAATTGATGCTGACGTCCTGCGCGCCGGCAGGCGTCACCGTCAGCGCCAAGAGCCCCTGCTACTCCAACCGCCACCGTCACCAGACGAACGCGGCGGTCGGACAGGCCTATCACGATTTCTCGGGAGGGCGGCCGAGCAAGTTGGCCATCTCCTCTTCGAGATTGTCGTAGAGCTTCTTCTCCGGCGCGGTAGGCGCTTCCGGCGGCTTCGGCTCCGGGCGGGACTCCAGCTTGGGTTCGGGCTTGTGCTCGAATTTGGGTTCGCTGGCCGCGCGCTCGAAGGCGGGCCCGTGCCGGCCCTCGGCCTTGTGGGGCTCGGGCGGCTTTGGCGCTTCGAATTTTGGCGGCTCGGCCTGATGTGGCTCGGGCTTGGTCGCCTCGGGTTTGGGGGCTTCGATTCTCGGTTCGTGCCGAGCCACTTCGAACTTCGGCGGCTCGTGTGCTGGCGGCTCATGTTTGGGCGCTTCGAACTTGGGCTCTACCCGCGGCTTCGCCTCGTGCGTCGGAGCGCGCGGCGCCTGGGGCGCGGCCAGCGCGTCGGTCACCGGCGGACGGTTCTCCGCCGCGGGCGCGCGGCGTAAGGCGGCTTCCAGCTGCTGCGCCATATCGGCGAGGTTGCGGTCGGGATTTGGCGCTGCAGCAGCTTGCGTTTCCGATGGCGTCGGCGTGGCCGGCGCCACCGACGGCGCGGCGGCGGTGCGCGGCACTTCGCGTTCACGCTCGCGCGGTTGCGAAGCATGCTCGCCCGGCGCGGCAAGCTTGGACGATAGTTCGGCGGCAAGCCCGCTCAGGCTGTCGCTGTGCCGCGCGCGCGCGGCGGGCGGCGGCGCGGATTCTTCGGCGGCCGGCGCGCGATGGACGCGCGGCGGAGAAGGCCGCATCGGCTGGCTCACCGGCGGCGGGGGCGGCCAGCCGCCTTCGACCGGCGGCGCCGCCGCTCGCGCTGCGGGCTCCGGCGCCAGGCGCGCAGGCTCACGCACGCCGGCTGCCGCCGCGCGCACGATATTGGGCTCGATCACCACATCGCTCGGCCCGCCGATCATCAAGAGATGCTCGACGTTGTCGCGGCGGACCAGGACCAGGCGGCGGCGTCCATCGACGCTCGCCGCGTCGATCACCGCCAGCCGCGGCTGGCGACCACGCGCCGTGCCGCCCAGGCGATTGGCGCCGAAGCGGCGCACCAGCCAGGCGGTCAACCCGATCAGCGCCAGCACCACCAGGAAGGCGATGAAAAAGCGCGCTGCGAGCGGCATAGAAGTGCCGAACAGGGCATCCATCAAACCAACTCCGTGCTGCGTGCCCCGAGCCCCCAACCGGGCGAGAATCGCCCAAATGGTTAATTCTCTAGG
>JARRNI010000187.1:0-7558 GCA_037385125.1 Pseudolabrys sp. | reverse complement strand
GGCCGCTCCGCGCTGCCCGGAAGGTGCCACGGCTGCCGTCGACGAAGCGTTTGCGCTCATGGAAAAAAGCCTGTTGGTCGCGGGTGGATAGCATGTGCCGGTGGCGAGTCAATGTGAGCGCGGGGCCGGCCGGGCGCCGTGCACAGTTCCCGAAAACAACGGGGCATATCTTTTTGCTCGGCGTTGACGGCGATATCGCGGGGCACGTAAGATTCTACGGCTAAGCTTTTGCAGTTCAAGTCTTTTTGCGGCGCGAGGAGAGGTGGCCAAGCGGCCGCCGAGACGCGGTCGATGAACGACCAGAACGCGATCGATCAAGCGGTGAAGCGGCTGGCGCTGGCGCTGGACGGGCTCGATGCGGCGGTCGAGCGGCGGCGCGAGGGCGACCAGCGCGAAGACGATCTGGCGAGCCAAGTGCAGGCGCTGGGCGTCGACCGCACGCGGCTGGCTGCCGCGCTCGACGGCGAGACCGCGCGCTCGCGCAAACTGGAGAGCACGAACCGCGAAGTCGCCGGCCGGCTGGACGCGGCCATCGCCTCGATCCAGGCGGTTGTGGACGCCAATGAATAACGGGAACCCGAGATGGCCCAGGTGACCGCCACCATCGCCGGCCGCCAGTTCCGCCTCGCTTGCGAGGATGGGCAGGAGGATCATCTGCAGGCGCTGGCCGGCGACATCGACCAGCGCATCGCCGAGCTGCGCGAGCAATTCGGCGAGATCGGCGACACGCGGCTGACCGTGATGGCGGCGCTGTTGGTGGCGGACGACCTATCGGAAGCGGGACGCCGCATCCGCCGGCTGGAGGAGGAGATCGCCGCCCTGCAGGACGCCCGCGTGGTGTCGGCCGACCGCGCCAAGCAGGCCTCCGCCGCGGTGGTCAACGCCTTCAACTCTGCGGCCGAGCGCATCGAGAGCCTCACCAAGAAACTCAACGCCACGGTGACCAACGGCAGCGGTGTGGCGATCGGGTGAAATGCCGCAGGGTTGCGGCGGTGCCACGCCGCCGCCGCTAAGGTTTGGTTAGCCGTTCGACCCTAGCTTCGCCGCCTTCGGAAAGGGCGCGGCGACATGGCCTGCCAACAATATTTGCGCTGCCAGCAATATTCGGTGCGGCCGTCGCTCGACGACGGCTGGGTGGCGCAATTTGGGAGGGGGGAATCCGGCCCGTATCTCACGCGCGACATGGGGTTGCGCGTGGCGGTTGCCGATGCGCTCTGCCGCCGCCGCCGCGGCCAGCCGGTGCGCCTGGTGGTAAAGGACGCCCGCGGCGCCGTCTGCGTCGAGCGCTGCCTGTGCGATCGCTTCCCCTGTTGAGGAACGGCTGGCGCCGGCTGCCTCGCAGCACTACATTCCGCCCTCGCGGGGCTGCGGGGTGCGTCAGGAGACATACTCTCGGGGCCTTATCGATCCTTAAGGGAGCTGTCCCTGACCGGGCTCGTGGGCCCGGACATATGGCGCCCACCTACTTGTGTAGGGAACCCGGGATCGAGCTCCGACGGCTTTTGCGGCTCCGCACTTTGTTCCTGCCTCGGTCTCTCGCCGTCACCCTGAGGTGCGAGCGACCGAAGGTCGCGAGCCGCGAAGGATGACGGGCCAGGCCTCGATGCATTTGGCCGATCATCCTTCGAGGCTCGCCGCTGGTGCGGCTCGCACCTCAGGATGACCGATTTGACTCAAAGCCCTTCCACCAAAACAAAAGAAGCGTTGCGCGCCGAAGCCCTCGCCCGTCGCGATGCGCTGCCGGCGGAGATGCGTGCCGCGGCGGCGGAAGGGATCGCCAAGCGCGGGCTGCCATTCGACGTGAAACCGGGCGCCGTCGTCTCCGGCTTCATGGCAATGCGAAGTGAGATCAATCCGCTGCCGCTGATGCGCAGGCTGGCGGCGGAAGGCGCCAAGTTGGCGCTGCCGGTGATCAAAGGCCGCGGCCATCCGCTGATCATGCGCGCCTACAAATTCGGCGACGGACTGGTGCGCGGGCAATGGGGCATCCGCGAGCCGACACCGCAGGCCCCCGAGGTCGCGCCCGACATCGTGCTGGTGCCGCTCGCCGCCTTCGACCGCGCGGGCCAGCGCATCGGCTACGGCGCTGGCTATTACGACATGACCATTCACAGCCTTCGCGCGCGCAAGGAGGTCACCGCCATCGGCCTCGCCTTCGCCGCGCAGGAAATCGACGCGGTGCCGGCCACGCCCCGCGACGAGCGCCTCGACTTCGTGCTAACGGAGCGCGAGACTATCGATTTTCGCGGACTGTAATATGCGTATTCTGTTCATCGGCGACATTGTCGGGCGCGGCGGGCGCGCCGTGGTGCTCGAGCGCATGCCGAAGCTGATCGCCGACTGGAAGCTCGACCTCGTCGTGGTCAACGGCGAGAACGCCGCCGGCGGTTTCGGCATCACCGAGGCGATCTACAACGAATTGATCGACGCCGGCGCCGACGCCGTCACGCTCGGCAACCACTCCTGGGATCAGCGCGAGGCGCTGGTGTTCATCGAGCGCGCGCCGCGCCTGATCCGCCCGGCCAACTATCCGGCCGGCGCGCCCGGCCGCGGCGCCGCGCTAGTCGAGGCCAAGAACGGCAAGCGCGCGCTGGTGATCAACGCCATGGGCCGCATCTTCATGGACCCGCTCGACGATCCCTTCGCCGTGGTCGACCGCGAGCTTTCCGCTTGCGCGCTCGGGCGCGACGCCGACGCCATCGTGCTCGACATGCATTGCGAGGCCTCGAGCGAGAAGCAGGCCATGGGCTATTTCTGCGACGGCCGGATGAGCCTGGTGGTCGGTACCCATACGCATGTGCCCACCGCCGACCACCGCATCATGCCGGGCGGCACGGCCTTCGTGACCGATGTCGGCATGTGCGGCGATTTCGACTCGGTGATCGGCATGGCCAAGGACGAGCCGCTCACCCGCTTCCTGCGCAAGATCCCGGGCGCCCGCTTCGAGCCGGCCACGGGCCGGGCCACGCTGTGCGCCATCGCGGTGGAGACCGACGATGCCACCGGGCTCGCCAGCCGCGTCGCCGCGGTGCGCCTCGGCGGCGCGCTGGAGGAGGCGACGCCCAATTTCTGGGCGTAGCTGCTTTTTCTTTGCCGGTTGACCGCGACTCCCCGCGATGATTCGTTAGGTGAAGATGATTCGCCGGCCCGTGCCGCGTCCGGCCCAAATGCGCAGCACGGGTGGCCATGGCGCTCCATTCCCAAGACAATCTTGCACACGACAATCTCGCGCGCTGGTCCGATGTCCAGCCGTTCGCGTCCGCGCAGGACGAGCGTGCCGCCCTGGCCGCGCAGTTCGTGCCCAGCGGCGCGCGCGTGCTCGAGCTCAATTGCGGGCGCATGGCGCTACGCAACTCCCTGCCCTACGGCTGCCAATATCAGGGCAGCGATCTCGTCGCGCGCGACGACGCAACGATCGTCTGCGACCTGAATGCCGGCGAGTTTCCGACCCGAGAGGCGATCGATGCCGACGTCATCGTCATGCTTGGCGTGCTGGAGACTATCGTCGATGTTGAGAGCTTTTTCACCTATCTTCGCTTCTGCAAGCGCGACGTGATCCTGAGCTACTGCGCCAAGGATCTCACCGGCAAATGCGACAGCGCCGCGCTCGGCTGGGTCAACCATTTCAGCTTCTTCGAGCTGGCGCGGCTGTTCGACCGCTACGGTTTCCGCATCGAATGCACCGCGCCGGTCGACAGCGCGCAGGCGCTGATGCGGCTGACGCCGGCGGAGCGGGTGGAGCCGGTGGTGCCGTTGAGCGTGGCGGTGGTGTCGGAGGGCGACGGCTTCGGCAGCCGTCTGGGGCGGCGGATGATCGACGCGCTGCTGCCGGGCGAGGCCGCGGTGCATCACCTGCGCTTTGGCGCCTTGCACGAGGCGCGCGCGCATTACGACCTGGTGGTGCTCGGCACCGGCAACAGCCTGTTCCAGCCGTTGCTCGGCGAGGAGGCGCTGGAGCTGGCAGGGCGCGGCCGCTCGGCAATCGGCATTTTCGGCACGCATTGCCGTGAGTTGATCCCGCGCGCCAGCATGGAGCGGCTGCTCGACCGGCTCGATACCTGGTTCGCCCGCCACGCCGACGACGTGCTGATGTACGGGCGTGGGCGCGGCAATGTCGAGCACTTGGGCGACTGGCTGATCGACGGCTTGCCGCTTGCCGAGTCGAGCGAGGACGAGCCGTTCACCGTCGGCGCCGAGACGGCCGGCGAGCCGCTCGACCGCGCCATCCGCACCATCCAGCGTCACAAGCGCGTGTTCTCCGATTGGCGCGCGCCGCTACTGTGCGCGCTCACTTCCGCCGAGACGGCGGCCTATACCGACGCGCCGGCGGCGTCCGGCATCGCTTCCGGCAAGTTCCGCAGCATGCTGATCGACATTTTCGGCCGTTGGTATCCGGAGCGCGACTACTTCCTGGTCGACCGCGACGCGGTGCGCCGCTACAAGGCGCGCGTCCACCGCAACGTCGCGAGCCTGCGCCAGCGCGTCGATACCCTCCTGCGCAACGCGGCGCTGGCGGCGGGGTAGGCCTGCCGTTGGTCCCCGCGCAAGCGGGGACCTAGCCAAATCACCGGCTCTGATTTTTGGTCCTGGATTCCGGGTTCGCTCGCTCGCACTCGCGCCCCGGAATGACGTGTTTATTTTCCCGGCCGCCCGGCCTATATACCCGCCGGCAGCAACGCTTTCGAAAACAACCCACGCAGGTCATGGCCGGCCATTCCCAATTCAAGAACATCATGCACAAGAAGGGGCGCGCCGATAAGGCGCGCGCCAAGCTTTTTTCCAAGCTCGCCCGCGAGATCACGGTGGCGGCCAAGCTCGGCATGCCGGACCCGGCGTTCAATCCGCGCCTGCGCGCGGCGATCCTAGCGGCCAAGGCTGAGAACTTGCCGAAGGACAATATCGAGCGCGCCATCAAGAAGAGCCAGGGCGCCGATTCCGAGAACTACGACGAGATCCGCTACGAGGGCTACGCGCCCGGCGGCGTGGCGGTGATCGTCGAGGCGCTGACCGACAACCGCAACCGCACCGCCGGCGAGGTGCGTTCGATCTTCACCAAGGCGGGCGGCAACCTGGCCGAGACCGGCGCGGTGTCCTTCATGTTCGATCATGTCGGCGTGGTGGAATACGACGCCGACAAGGCGAGCGCCGACGCCATGCTGGAGGCGGCGATCGAGGCCGGCGCCGAGGACGTCGTCTCTGACGAAAGCGGTCACCAGATCTTCACCCAGCCCGACGACCTCGCCGAGGTCACCAAGGCGCTGGAGGCCAAGTTCGGCGAGCCGCGCAAGTCCGCGCTCACCTGGAAGCCGCAGAACACGGTAAGCGTGGACGACGAGGCCGGCGAGAAGGTGATCAAGCTGATCGACGCGCTCGACGATTCCGACGACGTGCAGAACGTCTACGCCAATTTCGAGGTGTCCGACGCGCTGGTGCAGAAGATGAGCGCCTGAGGCGATTGGATGTGCCGTTCGTCCCCGCGCAAGCGGGGACCCAGAGCGACAGTCGCTGACTTCTCGTTTGTGTCTCTGGATTCCCGCTTGCGCGGGAATGAACGGAGCGAGCGGTGCCGCCTCCGCACGCCGACGGCACCCTACTTCTTCTTCGCCTTCTCCTACGCTTCGGCATACTGCTTGACCATCGCCTCGAGCTGGTCGCCGATCGGCTGGTAGTCGGCGTCGGGCAGGTTGGCGAGCGCGCAGCGCACCGACCAGAGTGGCGCGTCGAAGCCGCTGCCGTTGAGCAGCACGGTGCCGTATTGCTCGGCGAGTTGCACCAGCACGTCGATCGGCTCGTAGTTCGCCATCATGTAGTCGCTGAAGTCCTGGCCCACGCGCTGCTCGGCGCCGATTAGGATGTCCACGATGGAGTAATAACCGGCGCGCAGGTCGTCGTCCGGCGGCACGGCGTGAAAGCCCTTCCAGAAGTCCTGGTAGCGCTGGCGCAAGATGCCGCGGGTAAGATGCTTGTAGGCGTTCTCCTTGTCGGTGAGGCCGAACAGCGAGAACAGCGTCATCTGCGTTTGCTGCGGCAGCGATAGTCCTGCGGTGTGGTTGAGCGCCACGTGGCGGCTGTCGGCCACCATGCGGTCGATGAACTTCATCCTCTCCGGCTCCAGCGTCAGCGAGCTGTAGCGCTTGTTGAGCGCGTGCATGTCGACGTCGGGTAAGCGCGCGATCATGCGGTCGAAGATGTTGTCCTGGTGCACGGCGACGACGCCGAGCCGCCAGCCGGTGGCGTCGAAACAATTCGAATACGAATAGACGCCGATGGTGTTCTGCGGCAGGTCCGCCATCAGTGAGCGGAAGCCTTCCACGAAGGTGCCGTAGACATCGTCGGTGATGATGATGAGATTGGGGTTCGAGCGCCGGCAGCACCTGGCGCCAGCGTGCCTGCCGGAAGGCGCGCAGGGCGAACGGCGCCACGCAGACGACGTCGATCAGCACGAAGGAGACGGTGGCGACGCGCGGCGCGTAGACCGCGGCGATCAGCGGCACGTAGATCAGCGCCGAGCCGAAGTCGGAGAAGCCGCACACCGCGCCGGCGAGGAGAGCGACGGCGGCGGCCGCCCCGAAGCGGGGGTCGTGTAGGATGGCGGCGAAGCTGGAGATATCGGGAAATTCGATCATTGCGGCCCCGGCGGAGCGTCCGTGCTTATCAGGCGGGCGGCGCCCGTGCGAGAAGCGCCTGGGCATGGCGGGCATTCGCTTCTAGGCGGGGCGGGGCGGCGGGGTTATCAACGGGACCATGCGCCCGCAACCGATTCGCATCCTCGGCATCGATCCGGGGCTCCGCCGCACCGGCTGGGGCCTGATCGAGGCCGACGGCAACCGGCTGATCCATGTCGCCTGCGGGTCGCTCGCGACCGCCGAGCGCGCGCCCTTGAGCGAGCGGTTGCTGGCGATCCATGACGGGCTGATCGCGGTGATCGAGCGCTTCTGCCCGCAAGAGGCGGCGGTCGAGGCGACTTTCGTCAACACCAACGCGGCGGCGACGCTCAAGCTCGGCCAAGCGCGCGGCATCGCCATGCTGGTGCCGGCCAAGGCCGGGCTGGCGGTGGCCGAATACGCGCCCAACCTGGTGAAGAAGTCGATCGTCGGCGCCGGTCACGGCCAGAAGCGGCAGGTGCGCATGATGATGGGCGTGCTGCTGCCCAAGGCCGATCCGCAGTCGGACGACGCCGCCGACGCGCTGGCGATCGCAGTGTGCCATGCGCATCATCGGGCCAGCGCAGTGATGAAGGCGGTGGCGGGATGATCGGCAAGCTCAAGGGCGTCATCGACTCCTACGGCGAGGACTACGTCATCCTCGACGTGAATGGCGTCGGCTATCAGGTGCATTGCCCGGCGCGCGTGCTGCAGGGCTTGCCGGCCAAGGGCGAGCCGGCCACGCTGTCGATCGAGACCTATGTGCGCGAGGACCAGATCAAGCTGTTCGGTTTCCCGAGCGACGAGGAGCGCGAATGGTTCCGCCTTTTGCAGACGGTGCAGGGCGTCGGCGCGCGGGTGGCGCTGGCCGTGCTCGGCACGCTGAAAGTGTCCGAGCTCGCCAATGCGGTCGC
>JARRNI010000186.1:0-7575 GCA_037385125.1 Pseudolabrys sp. | reverse complement strand
ACGTGTCGATGGATCGATCAAGCGGCACCCATTCTTGCCCTTTCATTGCATCCATGATGGCATCTCGCGAAAGTACGCGCGTCGGACGTTTCACAAAGAGCTCAAGCAGGTTGAACTCGCCGGTCGTCAGCTCCGTCATTTTGCCATCAGCAGCCTTGAGTTCTCGTGCGGTTATATCAAGAACCCAATCGGCAAAGGCGTACTTCTCGTGCTCGCTTGATCCCGATGCTCGCTGCTCGCTCACCGCTGGCTCGTAACGTCTCAGGACGGCTCGGACACGGGCAAGAACCTCCCGCACGTTAAAAGGCTTGGCGATGTAGTCATCGGCGCCAAGCTCCAGGCCGAGAATCTTATCGATATCGTCTGCCTTAGCGGTGACCATGATTATCGGAATATGATGCTGAGCACGCACTTCCTGAGCCAGCGCCAACCCATCTTCACCAGCAAGTCTGAGGTCTAGCGTGATTAGGCTCGGTGATTGCGTCTCGATCAATGAACGCATCTCCTTGCCATTTGTGGCCTCGATGATAACGTAGCCCTCACTTTCCAGCAGGTTTCGCAATAATGTCCGGATCTGTGCGTCGTCGTCAACCACTATGATCCGCGCTGGCGTCGTTGTCAGCATTTGGTAGATCCGCACTGGACGGTTGAGATATTCGGCCGTATTCAATCAAGCTCTTTCTGCAATTGATGCGAACAACTCCTCCAGCGTCCCGCGATCGATCGCGCGGCCGATTGCCACCATCCTAGTCAATTTGCGTCTATTCCCCCAGTCATCGAGTGCCTTGATCTCAACTCGGCGACCGACTGCCTGCAGCGTCTGCTGCCGTTCAGGCGCATCCTGGTCCCAAAAGATGCCCTTGCAGCGAAAAACCGAAGGAGGAAGATTTCGGCGAACCGCTTCCCGAAGCTTATCAACTGGAAGCGGACGATTGGTCTCGAAGGACCACGTTTCAAAGAGATCACCGGCGTGCTTGTGCGTGTGGTGGTGACGCCCATGTGAACAATTGGCCGCTTCGCAATGATTTCCATCCTCATCATGGTCGAGAGTAAGTGGCGCATCGAAGCGCCCGACCGATTTTTCGGTTCTGCTTTACCATCGGTCATGACTTAATCCCTTACTGTGTCCGCTCCTGTGTCGGTTGCGCAGTTTCGCCGGGCCTGGATCCAGCACGCCTCTGTAGAAATCGGCCGCCGGCAACGTTTAAGATCCCCGGTAAAAGACGGCCTGGAGCAAAGCCCCAACGTCGGCGATACAGCGGAGGCCCAAATATTTCACTTTATTACGATAGTCCGATGGGCGGAGACGCGATTTAATTTAGGTCAATGCTCTGCTGGATCGCGCAAAGGAGTTATGGGCAATATGCTCGGAGGCGACAATGTCGGATCTCGGACTTGGACATGCCCCATTGTCACTCAAACTGCATAGCCAAGCTGATTGCTCGCAGTGTTCAAGGAATTTTTGAAAGGCTGCCTGTTCTTCGGCTAAGCGACGTTCAAAAAACGCGCGTTCTTGCGCTGTGAGGTCTGTTCGGAGAATTTCGGAGTAATGCTTGATGTTGGCTTGATATGCGAATTGAAATGCAGCCATCTTCTTTGGCATGATTGATCACCCTCATAATATAGACCACGCTGTTGCCCAGGTGATCGCTTGGTTCTTAGTATGTTGGCGATGCGGCATCGGTAAGGTTCAAAACGTCATACCCTACCGTAGCCTCCAAATGACCAAGTGCTGCGCCCACTTTGATTACCGAGTTCGCAAATAAATCTGGCATGAATTTAGATCGAAGCAATAGCCCAAAGCGACTATGCCTGCGCCATGTGGCGCGATATACAGAACGTGGAGAACAATATGAACGATCTCGCAAAAACCCTTGGCGGTCTGTTATGAAGGGCCCCGCCGCAACGACTGAAGGATTAAAGTCTCTGCCCGTGAGCGTCGCAATTCTCGACAGCTCCGGGATAATTGTAGCGGTCAACGACACGTGGAAGCGGTTCGGTAGACAGAATGGATTGCGTATTGCTCATTCCGCAACTGGCTCAAATTACCTGCAATATTGCCGATCCGACGAACCACGATCTCGTCGGTTTGTGAGGGAACTGAAAGCATTACTTGCGGGTCGACTTGATCTTTTAACATTTATCTATCCGTGCCATTCGCCGACCAAAAAACGATGGTTTTCTCTTATTGGGTTTCCGCTATCTGCGGATAGACGAGCAGCTGTTGCCCTCATGCACGTGAACCTCACAGAAATTCTTCCTTTTTCGATCAGCGCACGACAGAAGGGAGCGGTCATACACTCAACATCTAATTTCGATATCACTGGCGGCGTTGTAGAGCGCTCGGTGCTGGAAGCGCTTTCATCACAACTGAATAAAATGTTCATGGGGCGGCGCCAGGGGTCGGCTCGCGAGGACGATGCAACTCACGGTGTGCCGCTAACAAAGCGGCAGATGCAAATCTTGCGTCTGTTGGGCGAAGGTAAAACAAACAAGGAGATGGCAAAGACACTTTTTCTTTCGCCCAACACTGTTAAGTTACACGTGTCAGCGATCTTGCGACGATTGAAGCTCAAGAGTCGTACTCAGGCTGCCCTCATTTCAGCAAGGTTCAATAGTGATACGGAGTCGCCTCGGTCGGACGTTCGCACAAGCGAATTGCTTACTGCGCCGTCAAGACATCGACCACGGGCGAGCATTCCCAACTAGACATTGGATCAGCAATTAGGGGCATTCGATGGGGCGTAAGATAATAAATTTCCAGTAGGGTTATCTCCTTTTACGCTACCATCAGACGTTAATGTCGCTTGGCAGTCTTGCCCCACGAAGTCATGATGTCTGCCCAGGATTTCTGCCATTGTTCCGCGAGTAGGATCCAAAACTGTAATGGGTTCATTGCCGCCTTTTGGAAGGCCTCTACGCTTGGCCAATTGCCGGCCGGGGCGGAGCCCGGCAAGGATTTAAGTTTGGACAACATCGCCGATGTCGAGCCGTTCATGGGGCTTGGTAATTTAATTTGCTCCTCCCAGGCGTCCATCATGTGATCTACCATTTTGATCTGCATTTCCACGATGCTCTGCATCTGTGTGCGAGCGCCATCGACGATTTGCTCTGGCCATCCTACCGCCTCGGCAGCCTCGGCCATTTTCTCGAAGACTCGCTTGCCGTTTTTCTCGCTTGTATCGGCAATTTCGTTGCGCCAGGTCGACATGGCTTTAAGGGCCGCGTTTACCGCCTCCCGCGCCTCATTGGTAAGCCCTGGACTTGACACTGAATTGAAATTTCGATGCTCGACCTCTAGGAATCCACCAAGCATAATTGATCTCCGCTAGTTGACTTGACGGGGTAGTCCGAAAAGCAGGAAGTCTATGTACATCCGGCCGCGTCGTTAGAATTTGTCGGCATTGTAATTTTTTGTGACAAATCGCGACTACGATGGAGCGCGATTAACGATGCCGCCTATGGCCGATCAGAAAGCGATCATTCGCTGCAGCCCGACTAAAACTCCTTTATCATCAGAGTTGGCGGGATGACCCTGGCGAAAGGCGCATTTATGCTGCTATCTGGTTGTTGGCAGCCCGATACCGCTACTAGGCTATGCAAGACGGAACTGTGAGATTTGTCCTCTACTCGGAGCAAGAATGAAAAGTTACGCGATCTGTCGCGTGACGGATGAATGGCGCATGTTATTATTAGTAAGACCGTAAAATCATTCCAGGCACGGAGGAAAAAATGAAACGGTTGTTCCTTGCTGCGATCATCTCGACCTTTGCCATGGGATATGCCATGGCAGCGAGTTGCGATTCGATGGCGGTTGGTAAGAACGGCAAACCGCTGGCTGGTGCCGCTAAGGCAAGCTTTTTGAAAAAGTGCAAGCACGATGCATGCGCCTCTAAAGCAGTGGGTAAGGATGGCAAGCCCCTAAAGGTAGCTGCAAAGTCTAGCTTTATGAAAAAATGTGAAGAGAGCGCGTAGAGCGCCCTTTGAGAGACGGGAGTTAACAATGATGGCAACTGCCCCTGGTTTGGCCATAGGTATGAAAGGCTAGTTTACATGCGTTGGAGCGATTTTCGTCGCAGCGATAACATTGAAGATGACCGAGAGGGCGGTGGGCGCTTCGGCGGCAACAGATTTGGCGTCTCGGTAGGGCGCGGCGGGCTTGGCATCGGCACGGTGATCGTGCTTGCCCTAATCGGCTGGGCGCTTGGAATCGATCCTAACATTCTCATCGGCGGCGCCGAGCTCATAAGCGGTGGCGGCTCACATTATCAACAGCCGTACCGGCAACCGACGCCGCACACCGGCACCCCTACCGATCGGACTGGGCAATTTGTCGCCGCCGTTCTTGGCAATACAGAAGATGTATGGACAGAGATTTTCCGTAACAGCGGACGGGATTACCGCGCGGCGCCACTTCGCCTCTACAGAGGTGGTGAGCAGGGCGCGTGCGGCTTTGCGCAGGCGGCGATGGGGCCGTTCTATTGCCCACGCGACAAGCGCATTTATCTCGACACCTCATTCTTCCGTGAAATCGAGGAGCGGTTTCACGGCTGCAACGGCAAGGCCTGCGAGTTCGCCGAAGCCTATGTGATCGCCCATGAAGTCGGCCACCATGTTCAGGACCTACTTGGCGTCCTGCCAAAGGCTCAAAGTGCGCAGCGGGCAGCTGGTAGCAAAGCGGTGGCAAACCGTATTCAGGTGAGGGTCGAATTGCAGGCCGACTGTCTCGCCGGCGTATGGGCTAATCATTCCAACCAGAAATGGAAATCGATCGAGCCTGGAGATGTAGCGGCGGCACTGCAAACTGCAGCTGCGATCGGAGACGATCGGCTGCAAAAACAAGCCCAAGGCTACGTCGTACCGGATGCCTTCACCCACGGCACGTCGGCGCAGCGACAGCGCTGGTTCAGCAAGGGTCTAAAAGACGGCAACGTTGCAGACTGTGATACCTTTGCTGCGGCGGCACTATAAACACCCCACGAGAGCGGCCGGCAGATCGGTTGAGCCCAAAGTTTGTAAGGTGGGATATAGACTGCGCACGCATACAGCAAGCCCAGAAAATCCAAACGATTCAATACCCTAGAGGTAGATAAGAGATCAGAGGCAGATAAGGCGTCCTCCTTCTCCGCCGCATGTCGCTCGTGGTCGGGTAGGATCGAGGCGCGGACCGGGCTTGGAGTGATGCCGATAGAAAAATCTTATTAACGAGTTCAGATGCTGAGGCTTGGACCACGCACCGGACAAAACCTAATTGAAACTCACCTAAATTAGATGCAATTAGATACAACTCACAGCGCGCTATCCGCTTGTTATATTAGACAATTCGCGAAGCGATGACACCATCTGACACGTCGCAACCTGTATTTCGTTTGCGGCATCTGTCGGACAGCTTGTTCCTGCAGCTGGGACACTACTTCCGCTACGCGAAGCACCTTAACTTCCAGCGTTTGCGCTGGTGCCCCAACTCCGGCAAGCATCCGGACTGGAGAACTCCCTAAGGTGGTCGCTCTGCCTTTTGTATTGGATGAGCCCTGGCAAGCGGCATTTTTCTCCGAAGCGTCCTCACCGGCGGCTTATGCCGGTGCACTACCCCTGCCGGCACCTATTGCCCGACCGCGTGCTGCTGTCACCGGCGACGCGCTGCCAGGAGACCTGGAAGTACGCCGCCAAGGAGATGAAGCCGGAGCCGGCTGCGAAATCGGTGGAAAAGCTCTTACGACGCGACGCCGCACACCATCCTGGCAATCATCAAGGACACGCCGGCTACCGCGCATACGCTTCTGGTGTGCGGGCACAATCCGGGCATGCACGAGCGGGCGCGCATGCTCATCGCCGCCGGCGACGTCGAGGCGCGCGAGCGTCTCAACGAGAAGCTGCCGACCTCGGGACTGGTCATCATCGAATTCGCGTTCGACGACTGGGGCCGCCTGCATCCGCAGTCGGGCCGCCTCGAGCGCTTCATCAGCCCGAAGACGCTGGAAGCGGCGGCGAATTAGCCTCTCTACCTCATCGCGAAAACGTGCCATGATCGCGCCGGGCCAAGCGTGGGGGCGCGGTCATGTACAAGCATATCCTGGTGCCGGTCGATCTCGCCGATACCGACCTCGCCAAGCCGGCGGTTTCCACCGCGGTCGAATTGGCGAAGGCCTTCGGCGGCTCTGTACGGCTGGTCAATGTGCTGCCGATGACCCCGGTGATGCTGGCGGAATACGTGCCGCCTGATTTCGACGTACAGCAGCGCAAGTCGGCGGAGGAAGCGCTCACCGTTGTGGTGCGCGAATGCGAGCTCGATCCGGCACGCGTCTCCTTCACCGTGCGCCAGGGCGGCATCTATCACGAGCTCTTGGAAGAGGCACAGGCGATCGACGCCGATCTCATCGTGATGAGCTCGCACCGTCCGGCCATGCGCACCTATTTCCTCGGCTCCAATGCCGGGCATGTGGTGCGCTACGCCAAGTGCTCGGTACTGGTGGTGCGGAAGTGACCCCCAAGGGACAGCAAGACCACCCGTGCTACCTTTGCTGTAAGTCATGGTTGTGGCACCGTTTATTGTGTTTGTGATGAGTCGAGGATCGTGACAAAATTATTAATTATAGGCTACCCGCCAGAGAGCGGTGAGCGAACGGAGCGCTGGAAGACAATTCGCCAAAACGGGCGCCGCCTTGAAACGTGGAAGCCGAAATCAGACCCCCGAGCATGAACCGCCCAACTGGCGGTTCGGGAAGAAACCGAAGCCTCGCGGGAGCCGAAGCCGGAAGACGCGCCTTGACCCGAAGGGCCGGCCGCCTCGTTTCGGATGCAGCACCGGCAATCGGCCACCATGCGGTGGCGCGCGCAAAGCGCGCCGCTTTTTTCTACGCCCGGGGCAAGAGCTCCGGCGGCAAGGCGTTGGGGCGGTAAATGCCCGGCCGGTTGCGGCGGAAAAAGTTGCCGCCCTGCCAGAGGAACAGCGCCAGGAACGCCAGGATAAACACGGCGCCGCCGATGGTGTCCGCCTGCAAGGCGCGCGGCACCAGCGCGGCCAGCAGCAGCCCCACCACCACGAACAGCGCAAGCCCAGGCCAGTAGAGCAGCGCATGCTTGCCTTGCACGAAGCGCGCCGGCGCACCGGCACGGGCGATGCGGCGGTGCAACTCGGTCACGAAGGCGACGTAGCTTGCGTCCTGCCGCTCCTGCTCGACCATGCTCTTCCAGGAGGAGGAAACGATCTCGAGCTTCGGCGCGCCCTCCGCCCACAGCTCGGTCGCAAACCGGTGAGGCTGCATGCTGGCCGGCTTGTACGACAGGCGCACCATGCGCACGTCGCGCAAGCGAACCCGGCCGGAGCGCCGGCCGGTCGACCAGTAGAGCGCGTCGCCCCGCAGGCGGAACTCGGCCGGCGGCCCCAACAGTGAGGGCCGGTAGGCATAGTCGAGGTCGTCCGGCGCGGAAACCGCGAAGTCGGCGGCCATGAGGCGAATTTCCTGTGACTTAAGGCGCACGCGCGGTGGGTTTTACCTGCCTTTTAGGCCGCACCATGATCAGGGCCGCATTTCGGCCAACCGCACTGACAACACCTAGGATAACCGCGACGAC
>JARRNI010000185.1:0-7689 GCA_037385125.1 Pseudolabrys sp. | reverse complement strand
CACGCCGTGCAGCCAGAACTGCAGGCGCGAGATGCGCCCCACCGGCGAGGTGAACAGCGCGATCCAGTAATCGGTCGGCGGCAGTCCGCCGAGCACGCCGGCCAGGCCACTGCCCCCGCTTGTGCCGCCGCCGAAGCGTTGTCCGGCAGCCGCGGTGGCGTAGGCCGCCGGCTGCGGCGCCGCGGCCGATGGCGGCGCGGCGGCGGGCCGCGGCGGCGCCATTACGCTGGTGTGGATGAAAATATCGACCGGCTGGCCTTGCCAGAGCTGGAAATCGACCGGATGGCCGACCTGACCCTGACCGTTGCGAATCTCGGATGTCCAGTAGCTGTAGCGCTGTCCGTCCTCGCCGGCGATCTGCCCATAAGTTCCGTCGGATGCAATCGCCGCAATGGTTCCGCGCATGATTCCCCCTGTCGTTTCGGTCGGCGCGATACTGCGCGGGCAGAGGGCGCTGTCAAGTTTTCAAGCCGCGCCTTTCAGCCGCTCCAAAGCTTCGGCGATCTTCGCCTTGCGCGCGAGCGCCTCCGCGCGCTTTTCCTTTTCGCCTTCGACCACCTCTTCCGGCGCATTGGCGACGAATTTCGCGTTGCCGAGCTTGGCGTCGACGCGTGCGATGTCGACGTCGGCCTTCTTCATCTCCTTGTCGAGGCGGGCACGCTCGGCACCGAGATCGATGACGCCCTTGAGCGGCAGCGCGACGACTTCGCCGCGCACCACGAGCTGCACCCCGCCTTGCGGCACGGTGTCGGCGGCCGAAATCTCCGACACGCGCGCCAGCCGTTTGATGAATACGGCCCAGCGCTCGGCGCGCTCTTTCGTCTCGGCCGACGCACCGGCGAGCACCAGCGGGATTTGCGCGCTGACGTTCATCTCGGCGCGCACCGAGCGTATGATAGTGACGAGATCGATCACCCAGCCGATCTCGGCTTCGGCTTTCTCGTCGAGCAGGCCTTCGAGCTTCGGCCAGTCGGCGAGGACGAGCAGACGATCACGCTTGGCAGCCGCGGTTACCGCCCACAGCTCTTCGGTGAGGAAGGGCATGAACGGGTGCAGCAATTTCAGGATTTCATCGCGTGCCCAGGCGACCATGGCGCGCGTCTCGGCCTTGGCCGCCTCATCGGCGCCGGTGAGCAGCGGCTTGGCCAACTCTAGATACCAGTCGCAATAGATGTTCCAGACGAAGCGGTAGACGGCGCCCGCGGCGTCATTGAAGCGGTAGGCTTCGATCGCCTCCGTGACTTCGACCGTAGCTTTCTCGGTTTCGTGTGCGATCCAGCGGTTGAGCACCTGGCGGGTCGATTGCGGATCGAAGCCTTCGACTGTGGCGCATTCGTTCATCTCGGCAAAGCGCGCGGCGTTCCACAGCTTGGTTGCGAAATTGCGGTAGCCCTCGACGCGCTGGGTGGAGAGCTTGATGTCGCGCCCCTGCGCGGCCATGGCGGCGAGCGTGAAGCGCAGCGCGTCGGCGCCGTACTGGTCGATCAGTTGCAGCGGGTCGATGACGTTGCCTTTCGACTTCGACATCTTGGCGCCGGAGGCGTCGCGCACCAGGGCGTGGATATAGACGTCCCTGAACGGGATTTCCTTCATGAAATGGAGGCCCATCATCATCATGCGGGCGACCCAGAAAAAGATGATGTCGAAGCCGGTGACCAGCGCGGTGGTCGGATAGAAGCGTTTCAATTCGGGCGTCTCATCCGGCCAGCCAAGCGTGGAGAACGGCCACAATGCGGAGGAGAACCAGGTGTCGAGGACGTCGCGGTCGCGCCCGATACCAACGATACCAATCTTCTTCCGCCCATCGGGCTCGATTACCGCGTCGAAGGCTTCCGTCTTGCCGATGGCGACTTTGACGCCTGCGCCGTAGTAAAGCTTGGCTTCCACTAAGGCTGCCTGCTCGGTTTCCGCGACAAATTCCTTGCGCGGCCCCTCCACCAAATACCCCTGTTTATCGACAACAGGTCCATACCAGACTGGAATCCGATGGCCCCACCAGAGCTGCCGCGAGATGCACCAGGGCTGGATGTTCTCCATCCAGTCGAAATAGGTCTTCTCCCAGTTCTTCGGGATGAAGCGGGTCTGGTCTCCGCGCACCGCCTCGATCGCTGGCTCGGCAAGCATCTTGGCGTCGACATACCATTGGTCGGTGAGGAAGGGCTCGATCACGACATTGGAGCGGTCGCCGTGCGGCACCACGTGGGTGTTGGGCTCGATCTTCTCGACCAGGTCCAGACCTTCCAGCCGCGTGACGATCGCCTTGCGCGCGGCGAAGCGGTCGAGCCCATCGAGCGTCAGCGTCTCGTCGAGCTCAGCCGACGCTGGCACGCCGCTGAGGAAATCCTCGTTGCCCTTCAACGCAAGCTTGGCCTCGACATTGAAGATATTGATCTGCGGCAGGTTGTGCCGCTTGCCGACCTCGAAGTCGTTGAAGTCGTGTGCCGGCGTGATCTTCACCGCGCCCGAGCCCTTCTCCGGGTCGGAATGCTCGTCGCCAATAATCGGAATCCTGCGGCCGACCAGCGGCAGGATGACGTTTATGCCGATCAGGTCCTTGTAGCGCGGATCCTCCGGGTGCACCGCCACCGCGGTATCGCCCAGCATGGTTTCAGGGCGCGTGGTGGCGACCACGATGAATGTGGAAGGGTCCTCGGGATCGAAGGGCTTGCCCTCGATCGGATAGCGCAGGTGCCACAGGTGCCCCTTGCTCTCCACCTGCACCACTTCGAGATCGGAAATGGCGGTGAGCAGCTTGGGGTCCCAGTTGACCAGCCGCTTGTCCTTGTAGATCAGGCCCTTGCGATAAAGCTCCACAAAAACTTTGAGAACCGCGCGCGACAGCCCCTCGTCCATGGTGAAACGCTCGCGCGACCAATCACAGGATGCACCGAGCCGCTTGAGCTGGTTGACGATGGTGCCGCCCGATTCGGCCTTCCATGCCCACACCCGCTCGAGGAACTTTTCGCGCCCCATGTCGCGGCGCGAGGGCTCCTGGCGCTCCATCAACTGCCGCTCGACCACCATCTGCGTGGCGATGCCGGCATGGTCGGTGCCCGGCTGCCACAGTACGTCACGCCCGCGCATGCGCTCGAACCGGCAGAGAATGTCCTGCAAGGTGTTGTTGAGCGCATGGCCCATGTGCAGCGAGCCCGTCACATTGGGCGGCGGAATGACGATAGAGTACGGTTCGGCCCGGGCGCGCTCGGGCCGGCAGGCTGAGAAGGCGCCGGCCTGTTCCCAGGTCTCGTAGATACGGCCCTCGACCTGCGAGGGCTGGTAGGTCTTGTCGATCATTGGAGTTTTGCGTGGACCACGTTGCGCGCTAGAAACCCCGCCATCCTGTCGGAGTCAACGTGTCCCTAGCCGCCTCAGTCGCAGTCAGTGCCCCAGCTCGCGCTCGCCCGCCTGTTCTGCGCGCCCGCCACCGCCATCATCGTGCCGCTCGCCGTGGCCTGTGTGGGCGAGGCGGTACCCCTATGCACGGCGGCGGACCGTGCTGGCGGCGCTGCTGTGGCCGGCGCTCACCCTGTGGGTGCGCATCAAGATCGTAATGCGCGGGGTTTTCTGAGGCGTGCCGCCCTATTCCGGTCATTCTCGCTCGCGCGCGCTAGCGGGGACGAACGGAAACAACAGGCCTACGGCTTGCCGCGCGAGACGCGCTCGATCTCGGCGCGCACGATGCGCTCGACCAGCCCCGGCAGATTGTCGTCGAGCCAGGACTTGAGCATCGGGCGCAGCATTTCCTTCACCAGGTCTTCGAGCGTGCGCGCGTTCTGGCCAAACACGGTGTGCGCGAGCGCGTTGAACGCGCTGTCGACCGCGGCGGCGGTGGCATTGGACAACAGCGCCGAATCGGGCGGATTTGCCGAAGGCAGCGGCGGTGCTGCCGGCGGCTCCATCGCCGGCGGCGGTGACGGCGCTGCCTGCGCCGGCTCTGCCGGCCGGTCGGTGAACACCACGTCGTCGGTGCCGTCGATGGTGCGGAAATTGGGCGACGACGCCGGCGCGGTCATGGCCTCGGTCAAATCGCGCACATCGCTTTCCGGCTTCGTAGCCGCTGCCGGCCCAGGCTCGGTCTGCGGCTCGGGCTCCGGCGCCTCGAAGTCGGCCAGCACGGCATTATCGGCCCCGCTTTGACTATCGGCCTCGGGCTCCGGCAGCGAACGAGGCGGGCTGGCGATCGCGGCCGGCGCCGGATTGGGCGGCGCGGGCTCTCGCGGTTTCGCCGGCTTGCCGGCATCGTTATCGGCAATGATGTGCCGAATGGAGGCGAGAATTTCCTCCATCGACGGCTCTTGCGCCTTCGCCGTCTGGGTCATTCCGTGTTCCCAACTGTCTCACACCGCGCAGCGATCCGCTCGCAGCGTGCGCCTAAGCGAATCATCGTCTCGTACCGTTTATACGCCAGAGCGGCACGGCTGTGGCAGGGTGAAAGTCGTGAAAAGCGCGCAGACTGTGGACACAAAAAATGCCGCGCACGGGCGCGGGCCGTCAGCGGCCGTCCGGATTGCGCGTGCCGGCCCAGGCATCGCGCACCTGCTGGTAATGCACCATCGGCCGGTAAACCGGCACATGCAGGCCGAGCACCTGCGGCGACAGCCGGCCGACCGCCGCCAGCAGGGTGTAGGAGGCCACTACCCGGTCACGCTGCGCCGTCACCAGCGACACGCGGGCGTTGACCAGTTCCTGCTGCGCGTTGAGCACGTCGAGGGTGGTGCGCTGGCCGACGCGGGCTTCCTGGCGCACGCCGTCGAGCGCGATCTCTGCCGCCTGTACCTGTGCCTCGGTGGCGTCGATATTGGCTTTCGCCGCCTCGAGTTGGCCCCAGGACTGCACCACCGTCTGCCGCACGCTATCGCGCTCTTTGTCGAGATCGAGCCGCTTTTGGCCGAGCGTCTCCTTGGCCTGGCGCACGAGGGAATATTCCGCACCGCCCTGGTAGATCGGCACGCTCAAGGTACCGAGCACCGAAGCGTTGTAACTTTCAATGGTACCGCGGCTGCCGACCACGCCCCAATCCTTGGTGTAGCTGCCGGTCACCGACACGGTCGGA
Source organism: Pseudolabrys sp. (assembly GCA_037385125.1). Lineage (GTDB taxonomy): Bacteria > Pseudomonadota > Alphaproteobacteria > Rhizobiales > Xanthobacteraceae > Pseudolabrys. The sequence goes on along the minus strand of JARRNI010000185.1, from coordinate 2,636 downwards.
AGCAGCCCGCCCTCCGCCACCTTCACTGCGAGTTGAGAGACATCGACATTGTATTCCGCCGTCTTCACCGACGGATGGATGGCCATGCCGAGCGAAATTGCGCGCCCGAGAGTATGTGGCGAGAAGCGGTCGACCGGCGTGCCGGCCGCGAGCTTGCCCGGATTCACGCCGATCACTTGGCGATAGGTGGCCTGCGAAGCCTTGTAATTGGCTTCCGCGGTCAGCACCTGCGAGCGCCCGGCGGCCAGACGCGATTCAGCCTGGGCCACGTCGGTGCGGGTCACCTCGCCTACATTGAAACGGTCGCGGGTCTGGCGCAGCTGCTCCTGCAGCACTTCCACGTTTCGCCGCTGCAGATCGAGGATGGCGCCGTCGCGTAGCAGGTTCATATAGGCGGTGGCGGCATTGAGCAGCACCGTCTGTACGGTGTTCTCGAGGGTCGCGCGCGCGGCCAGCACCTGGGACTCAGCCTCACGGGTCTTGTTGGGCGTCTGGAAGCCATCGAATAGCGTTTGGGTGATGCTGGCGCCGACCGAAACCGGCGTGTTGTAGCCGCTCTGCTTCGTGTAGTAGGCGGGATTATATCCTGATGGCGGGATGGAACCTCCGCCAGACGGTCGGCCGCCTACAGGGCACGACGTCGACGAGCACTGCAACGGGCGGGTGCTGCTGAGAGGATTCGCCTCCTTTGCGGTCAACGACACCGATTGCTGGCCGCCGGTTACCGTCGCGGTAATCTTGGGCCGGTAGCCGGACAGCGCCTGCGGCACATTCTCATCGGTGGCGCGCACCGAGGCGCGCTGCGAATTGAGCGAAGGATTATTGAGATAGGCCTGCACCAGCGCGCCCGCCAGCGTATCGCCCTGGGCGGGCGACAGCAGGCACAGCAACGCGACACAGCCAATCACGCCGGCCGCGACCCTGCCTGCCCACCCGCTACGACCACTAACCCACATTGCAAAGCCACCCACACGCGAGCGGGGCTTCCGCGCCACTCGCGACACCTTACCGCGGTGAACCATAGGCCGCCGGGGCAAGGCTTGAAAGCCCCCAGTCGAACGCCAGCCGCAAAATCATCGCCATGTGGGGCTTTCCCGCCACGCCAACCGCAAATTGGGCCCTCAAAAAACGAAGGCGAGCGGCTTGGCGAAGCCCGGCAACAGGGGTGCGGCCGCGTCGAAAATCGGCCGGCCGCCGACCTCCTCGCCGCTACGGCGATAGAGCATGGCCTTGGCACCCGGCTCAGCACCGAGCACGCAGGCGAGCCGGCCGCCATCCTTGAGCTGGCGGAACAGGGTCTGCGGCGGAAATTCGGTTGCCCCCTCCATCAGGATCGCGTCATACGGGCCGCCTTGCGCAAATCCGTCGGCCAGAGGGCCCGAAACCGCCGTGACATTAGCCTCATCCGCCAGCGCCGCCGAAGCCGAGCGGGCCAGCACGGGGTCCTGCTCGAGCGCGACCACATGGCCCGCCATGCGGGCCAGCACGGTGGCGCCGTAGCCGGTGGCGCAGCCGACATCGAGCACCCGGCCGTCGCCGGCAATCTTGATCGCCTGGATCAGCTTGGAAAGCACCATCGGCTTAACGAGGCGGCGCGCGACCGTCCCCTCGCCCACGGGGACGTCGAGATCGAGATAGGCCAGCTCCGCCATGGCGGGCCCCACGAAGCGCTCGCGCGGAATCTCCAGCATGGCGGAAATGATGCGCAGGTCGGTGACATCAGCGGTGCGCACCTGCCCTTCCACCATGTTGCGGCGCGCGACGGCGAAATCGGTCATTGCGACCCTCGGGTTGGCCTCAGGGAAGGCGCGGCTTTTTTGCGGCAGGACCGGGCAAAAGGCAAGCCGACGAGCAAGTTGTCGGCCGGCCTTTGCTCCTATATAGGGCGGGGGCAAGGGGTGGCCGGAACGCATGTCCGGCATTCCTGTTAACGGCCACGTGGCGGAGTGGTTACGCAGCGGACTGCAAATCCGTGCACGCCGGTTCGATTCCGGCCGTGGCCTCCACTCGCCTTCGCTGAAGCTTCTGCGGGCAGGATCTTTACGCAGGCGGCCGTTTGCCGCGCCTTTGGCCAGGAGGGACCCCCTTCCTGCTTTGCAAAGCAGAGCGGCTTTGTTATAGGCCGGTGCCGAAGCACCGGCTTCAAGTTCCCCGGTAGCTCAGCGGTAGAGCAACCGGCTGTTAACCGGTTGGTCGCTGGTTCGAATCCGGCCCGGGGAGCCAAAATCAGGCACTTAGCCGAATTGTCTTATCTGCATGGTTAGCTTTTGGCCGCTGTGCCGCATTCGGCACGGGGCCTCGATTCATTCATACGAAGGCGTGCAGCGCTTCCCTCCCCCAGCCAACGCCACGCGGGGAAAAGTGCGGCAAGGCGCTCCGGGGGACATGGCTTCTTGAATCAAGATTCGCGGTGACCACGAGCACCCACGATGGCAAAGCAATTTCAGACTATTGCGTGACCTCGTCGATCGCGTTCAAATCGAGTCGACAGAAAGAATGGTGCGCGAGATGCCGCCGGGAGCTAATCCGCGCACGTTAGGGCGATCTCATTTCAGAGTTCTGGTCACTTCAAAAACGGAGCGAACACGTGACCGACGACACAAACGATCAAACGAGCGATGCGATCATCGCGTTTG
>JARRNI010000184.1:0-7714 GCA_037385125.1 Pseudolabrys sp. | reverse complement strand
CAATTCCATTCGCGCGAGCTGACCGCCATCGTCGAGCAGGCGCGCAGCGCCAATCTCGACATCGCCGCGGCGGTCGCCCGCATCGTGCAGGCCGACGCGCAGGCACGCATCGCCGGCGCATCGCTGCTGCCGGTCATTGACTTCAACGGTTCCGCCACGCGCTGGCGTTCGTCGCAGACACTGGTCAAGGGCGATACCAATCCGAACACGCTGGCGCCGCGCGGCAGCCAGGGCTTAGCGGCGCCGCGGGTCCGTGCCGCCAATACCGGCCTGTCGATCCCCGACCAGGCGAGGAACAGCGGGCAGATAGCGCTCAACGCCAGCTACGAGATCGACTTCTGGGGCAAGAACCGCGCCGCATTGCAGGCCGCCGAGGAAAGCGCGGTCGCCAGCCGCTACGCCCGCCAAGTGGTGGCGCTGAGTTCGGTGGCCGCCGCCGCCAATGCCTATTTCGCCGTGCTGGCGGCGCAGGACCGGCTGAAGGCCGCGCGCGACGACCTGAAGAGCGCCACCCGCGTGCTCGACCTGATCAAGCAGCGCGCCGCCGCCGGCACCGCCTCGGCGCTGGAGATCGCCCAGCAGCAGAGCGTGGTCGACGGCCTGCGCGCCGCCATCCCGCCGCTCACCCAGCTCCTGCACCAGAACAAGGTGGCGCTCGCCGTGCTGATGGGCCGCTCGCCCGAGCAGGTGAGCGTCCGCGGCGGCTCGCTCTCCCATATCGCCATCCCGCGGGTAACGCCGGGCCTGCCGTCCGAATTGCTGACCCAGCGCCCCGACATCCGCGAGGCGGAAGCCAACCTCGCCGCCGCCGATGCCAATGTCTACGCCGCGCGCGCGGCCTTCCTGCCCACCGTCACGCTGACCGGTGAGGGCGGCTATGCCAGCGCCGTGCTCAAGCTGCTGCTGCGCCCGGAATCGGCGATCTATTCGGTCGCCGCCGGCCTGGCGCAGCCGATCTTCCACGGCGGCGAACTGCTCGGCAATCTCGACCTGCAGAAGGGCCTGCAGGACGAGCTACTGCAGACCTACCGCAAGACCGTAATCTCCGCCTTCGCCGACGTGGAGAACGCGCTCGACGCCATCCGCCAGACGACCCGGCGCGTGCATTTGCAGGCGCAGGTGGTGAAGAGCTCGCGCCAAGCTTTCAACATTTCCGAGGAGCGGCTGCGCGAGGGCACGATCGACCTAGTCACCGTGCTGCAGACTCAGCAGACGCTTTATCAGGCGCAGGACACGCTGTACCAGGCGCAGCTCGCGCGGTTGCAGGCGATCGTCAGTCTCTATCAGGCACTGGGGGGCGGCTGGCTGCCGGAACCGGTGGAAGCGTCCAATGCACGGTGAGCTGCCCAAGCTGAAGAAGACCAAGAAGAGCCGCGCCGGCCGTCTGCTCGCGGGCACGCTGATGCTGGCCGGCGTGGCGGCGGCGCTCTATTACGTGTTCGGCACGCCGCTGCCGCAGCAGAAGCACTTCCGCCGCTACGCCGCCGCCGGCCCGGTGCCGGTGCTGGCGCAGGCCGCCGCGCGCGCCGACGTGCCGGTCTATATCGACGCGGTCGGCACCGCCAAGCCGCTCAACATGGTGACCGTGCGCCCGCAGGTCGACGGCAAGCTCATCAGCGTCAACTTCAAGGAGGGCCAGGACGTCAAGAAGGGCGACGTGCTGGCGCGCATCGATCCCACCATCTACAAGGCCGCGCTCGACCAGGCGCTGGCCAAGAAGGCGCAGGACGAGGCGCAGCTCGCCAACGCCAAGAATGACCTCGCGCGCTACGAGAAGCTCGCCCGCTCCAATGCCATCAACAAGCAGCAGGCCGACACCCAGAAGGCGCTGGTCGCGCAATACGCGGCGCAAATCCAGGCCGACCAGGGCGCCATCGAGAACGCCCGAGCGACGCTCGGCTACACCGATATCACCGCACCGATCTCCGGCCGCACCGGCCTGCGCATGGTGGACGAAGGCAATATCGTGCGCGCCTCCGACTCCTCATCGGCCATCGTGACCGTCACCCAGCTCAAGCCGATCGCGGTGATCTTCAACCTGCCGCAGCAGGACCTCGACCGCGTCAACACCGCCTTCGAGAAAGGCCCGCTTGCGGTCGACGCGCTGCGCCCGGCCGACAATTCCGTCATCGAGCACGGCACGCTCAAGGTGATCGACAACCAGGTCGATCCCACCACCGGCACGGTCAAGCTCAAGGCCGAATTCGCCAACGGCAAGCTGCGGCTCTGGCCGGGCCAGTTCGTCAATATCCGCCTTAAGGTGGACACGCTGAAAGACGTGGTGGTGATCCCGACCGCAGCGGTGCAGCGCGGGCCGGATGGCACCTTCGTCTACGTGGTCAAGCCGGACAACACTGCGGCCATGCGCAAGATCGCGGTGCAGAGGCAGAACGAGAAGCAGACCGTGGTGAAGAGCGGGGTGACGCCGCCCGAGCGGGTCATCACCACCGGCTTCTCGCGGCTGACGGATGGCGCGCACGTGACGCTCGGGCGCGGGCGGCGGCCGCAAGCGCCGCAAGGCGGGCATCCGCAAGGGGAGCATTCGCAAGGCAAGCCGCAGGCTGCGCATCCGCAGGGCGATCGCGCGGGCGGCGCGCAGGCGCATGAAAGGCGGCGGGGCGGGGGCAGGAAGCCGCCCGGTCAATGAGCGTCTCCTCGCCTTTCATCCACCGGCCGATCGCGACTTCGCTGCTCGGCGTCGCGGTGCTGCTGGGCGGTCTGCTCGGCTATCTGTGGCTGCCGGTGTCGGCGCTGCCGCAGGTGGAATTCCCCACTATTCAGGTCACCACCCAACTGCCGGGCGCCAATCCGGACACCATCGCCTCACTGGTGACGGCGCCGCTCGAGCGCCAGTTTGGCCAGATCCCTGCCATGCAGGTGATGACCTCGTCGAGCTCCTACGGGGTGAGCCAGATCACCCTGCAGTTCGACCTCAACCGCGACATCGATTCCGCCGCCCAGGACGTGCAGTCGGCGATTAACGCCGCCGCTTCGCAGCTTCCGCGCAACCTGCCCTACCCGCCGCTCTACGCCAAGGTGAACCCGGCCGACGTGCCGGTGATCACGCTGGCGCTCACCTCGCAGTCGAGCGACCTGCGTAGCTTGAGCGACATCGCCGACACCATCATGGCGCCGCGCCTATCGGAAGTGTCGGGCGTCGGCCATGTGACGGTGGAAGGCGGCATCCGCCCGGCCATCCGTGTTCAGGCCAATCTATCGCGGCTCGCCGCCTACGGCATCGGGCTGGAGGACCTGCGCACGGCCATCGTCGGCGCCAATGTGGCCGGCCCGAAGGGCGCGCTGGAGGGCGCGACTCAGGCCTACACCATCGCCGCCAACGACCAGATCGACAGCGCCGACGCCTACAAGTCGGTGGTGGTGGCGTATCGCAACGGCGCGCCGGTGCTGCTGTCCGACGTGGCCGACGTGAAGGACGGGCTGGAGAACGACAAGGTCGGCGCCTGGTACCAGGGCAAGCCGGCCGTGGTCATCGACGTACAGCGCCAGCCCGGCGCCAACGTCATCGACACGGTCGAGCGCGTGCGCGCCGAGCTGCCGCGGCTCGAGCGCGCCATGCCGGCCGGCGTCCACCTCACCGTGGTGAGCGACCGCACCGATACCATCCGCGCCTCCATCCACGACGTGCAGTTCACGCTCGGCTTGAGTGTCGCGCTGGTGGTGCTGGTGGTGCTGATCTTCCTGCGCACCATCCGCGCCACCGTCATCGCCGGCGTTGCGCTGCCTTTGTCGCTGGTCGCCACCTTCGGCGTGATGTGGTTCGCCGGCTTCTCGCTCGACAATCTCTCGCTCATGGCGCTGACCATCGGCACCGGCTTCGTGGTCGACGACGCCATCGTGATGATCGAAAACATCGTGCGCCACATGGAAAACGGCGAGCCGCCCTTGCGCGCCGCGCTGCGCGGCGCCGGCGAGATTGGCTTCACGGTGATTTCGCTCACCCTGTCGCTGGTGGCCGTGTTCATTCCGCTCCTGTTCATGACCGGGCTGGTGGGACGCATGTTCCGCGAGTTCGCGCTGACGCTGACCATCGCGGTGGTGGCCTCGGCGATCATCTCGCTGACGCTGACCCCGATGATGTGCGGCCGCCTGCTGCGCGAAAGCGACAGCGAACAGCACACGGGCAATGCGCTCGGTCGCACATTCCATGGCCTGATCGAGCGCGTGGTCGAGTTCTATCGCCGCAGCCTGCAATGGGTGCTGCGCCACCAGGCCGGCACCCTCGCCGTGACGCTGGCGACACTGGCCGCAACAATCGCGCTCTATGTGGTGGTGCCCAAGGGCTTCCTGCCGCTGCAGGACACCGGCCTGATCACCGCGATAACCGAGGCCGGCTCCGACGTCTCCTTCGCCGAGATGCAGCGCCGCCAGCACGAGGTCGAGGACATCATCCGCGCCGACCCGGATGTGACCGGCGTGGTCTCGGTGCTCGGCGTCTCGCCGCTCAACGCCACGCCCAATGCCGGGCGCATGGCAATAACCCTGAAACCGCGCGACAAGCGCAAGGACCTGGTCGGCGACGTCATCGCGCGCCTGCAAAAGGACGTGGCCGGCATTCCCGGCATGACGGTCTATTTCCAGGCGGCGCAGGACATCAAGATTTCCACGCGCGCGAGCCGCTCGCAGTACCAGTACACGCTGGTCTCCACCAGCCGCAAAGAAGTGCTGAACTGGGCCGACAAGCTGACCGCGGCGCTGCGCCGCTCGCCGGTCATGCGCGACGTGGCCTCCGAGGCGCAGGAAGGCGGCCCGCGCATCCTGGTCAAGGTCGACCGCGAGCAGGCCGGCCGCCTCGGCGTTTCCATGCAGAGCGTAACCGACACCCTCAACGATGCCTTCGGCCAGCGGCAGATTTCCACCATCTACGGCCAAGCCAACCAGTACCGCGTCATCCTGGAGGCGCAGCCGCGCTACCAGAAGGACCCGAGCGCGCTCAACCGGCTATTCGTCACCGGCTCCAGCACCTCGACCGGCACCGTCGCAACCGTCGGCAACACCGCGACCGGGACGACGAACACCAATACGACGGCGACGCCGAACGCGGTGACCGGCTCGAACCAGGTGCCGCTGTCGGCCTTCGCCCATTTCGTGCGCACGACCGCGCCGCTTGCGATCGCGCACCAGGAGCAGTTCCCCGCTGTCACCATCAGCTTCGACATCGCGCCGGGCCACGCCTTGTCGGACGCGCTCACCGCCATCAGCCGCGCCGCGCAGCAGATCGGCATGCCGGCCTCGGTCAACGGCAGCTTCTCCGGCGACGCCGCCGAGTTCGCGCAGTCGCTGCGCGGCGAGCCCTGGCTGATCCTGGCGGCGGCCATCGCCATCTACATCGTGCTCGGCATCCTGTACGAGAGCTTCATCCATCCGCTCACCATTCTCTCCACCCTGCCCTCGGCCGGCGTTGGCGCGCTGCTCGCGCTAATGCTGTTTGGCTACGACCTGTCGGTGATCGCGCTCATCGGCATCGTGCTGTTGATGGGCATCGTGAAGAAGAATGCCATCCTGATGATCGACTTCGCGCTCGAGGCCGAGCGCCGCCAGGGCCTGACGCCGCAGGAATCGATCGTGCAGGCGGCGTTGCTGCGCTTCCGCCCGATCATGATGACCACGCTCACCGCCTTGTTCGGCGCGCTGCCGCTGGCGCTGGAACAGGGCACCGGCTCCGAGCTGCGCAACCCGCTCGGCATCACCATCATCGGCGGCCTGCTGCTCAGCCAGTTGCTCACGCTCTACACCACGCCGGTCATCTATCTCTATATGGAGCGGCTGCGCGCGCGGCTTTCTCCAGCGCGGCGGCGGCGCGTGCGCCACCGGCATCCCCGCCCGGCGGAGTGACGGCAATGCCCCAATCTCCGTTCATTCCCGCGCAAGCGGGAATCCAGAGAGACAAACACGAAGTCAGCAATTTGCTGCCCTGGGTCCCCGCTGGAGCCTGTGCTCGGGCCGGCCAAGGGCCGGACCCGAGTGCGGGGACGAACGCACAATCGAGCCATGGCGCGGCGAGGAGCCGGCCATGAACATCTCGCGGCCGTTCATCCGCCGGCCGATCGGCACCACGCTGATGGCGATCGGCATCTTCCTGGTGGGCGCGGTCGCCTATGCCTTCCTGCCCGTGTCCAGCCTGCCGGAGGTCGATCTCGCCACCATCGCGGTGACCGCCCAGCGGCCCGGCGCCAGCCCGGAAACCATGGCGGCGACGGTGGCGGCGCCCCTGGAACGGCAGCTCGCCACCATTTCCGGCGTCACCGAGCTCACCTCCCGTTCCGCGCTCGGCAATACTCGCATCACCGTGCAGTTCGACCTGTCGCGCTCGATCGACGGCGCCGCCCGCGACGTGCAGGCCGCCATCAACGCCGCGATGAGCGACCTGCCCGCCGACATGCCGACGCTGCCGAAATTCCGCAAATACAATCCGGCCGCCGCGCCCATCCTGATCCTGGCGCTCACCTCCAAGACCATGCAGCCGCGCGCCGTCTACGACGCCGCCGACAGCGTGATCGCCCAGCGGCTGAGCCAGGTGCAGGGCGTCGCCGACGTGACCGTGGCCGGCTCTGAGCAGCCGGCGCTGCGCGTGCGCGTCGATCCGACCCGACTCGCCGCCGCCGGCGTCAGCCTGGAGCAGGTGCGCACGGCGATCGCCAATTCCAACGCGGTCGGCCCGCTCGGCGCCTTCGACGGCGGCAGCCGCAACGTCACCATCGGCACCGACGGCCAGCTGCGAAAGGCGAGCGACTACGAGCCCATCGTGGTGAAGACGCGCAACGGCACGGTGATTTGGCTGTCCAACGTCGCCACCGTCAAACCGAGCGTGCGCACCACGTTGTCCGCTGCCTGGTTCAACAAGAAGCCCTCGGTGATCCTGCTCATCACAAGGGAGGCCAATGCCAACGTCATCGACACCATCGATCGCATCTACAAGGTGCTGCCGCAGCTCAAGCAGTGGATTCCGGCGGGGCTGAAGGTCTCGGTACTGGCCGACCGTACCCAGACCATCCGCGCCAGCGTCGACGACATGCAGATCACGCTGGCCGCAAGCGTACTGCTGGTCATGATGGTGGTGTTCCTGTTCCTGCGCCGCATGGCGCCGACCGCCGCCGCCGGCATCACGGTGCCGCTGGCGCTCGCCGGCACCTGCGCCGCCATGTGGGCGGCCGGGTTCTCCATCGACAACATATCGCTGATGGCACTGGCGGTGAGCGTCGGCTTCGTGGTGGACGATGCCATCGTGATGATCGAGAACGTATTCCGCAATCTGGAGCGCGGGCATTCGCCCTTGCGCGCCGCGCTGACCGGCGCGCGCCAGATCGGCTTCACGGTGGTGTCGATTTCGGTCTCGCTGATCGCCGCCTTTCTGCCGCTCCTGCTGATGGGCGGCATCGTCGGCCGATTCTTCCGCGAGTTCTCGGTGACGCTCGCCTTCGCGATCGCCATATCGACCGTGGTGTCGCTGACGGTGACGCCGATGATATGCGCCTATTTCGTGCGAGTGCCGCCGAGCACGACCGCCACCTGGCTCGACCGCATGATGGAGGGCACGGTCTCGCGCCTGGTGCGCTTCTACGACCGCACGCTGACGATCGCGCTCGAGCACCGCTTTTTCACGCTCATCATCTTCCTCGCCACCATCGCGCTCACGGTCGGGCTGTTCATCCGCACGCCCAAGGGCTATTTCCCGAATCGTCGTGCGGGAAATAGC
>JARRNI010000183.1:0-7723 GCA_037385125.1 Pseudolabrys sp. | reverse complement strand
GCCGCACTGCCCGTGTTCGTGATCTCGCGGGTGGCGCCCGACGCGATGGCAACCGAGGCCGCGGTATGGAGCGTGCGGGTGTCGGGCTGGGGCGCGGCGGCGGCCGAGGCGCTGCAGATGCTGGCCGATTTCATCGCCGTGCCCGACCGCGCCTTCGACGGCGCCGCCCTCTTGGTGACGCTGCCGCAGGGCGTCAGCCTCGACGCCATCGGTGAGGCGCTGGTCGAGGCCGGCGCCACGATACGCTCGTCGGCCCTCGTCGGCAGCCACGCAACCCGCTATACGGTTGCCGCCGAGAAGGGTTCTCAATAACCCCGGCGTCATCGCTCGTCCCCGCCTGCGCGGGGATAAACTCCAGCGGGCGATCCAGTAACCCCGGACCTTTGTGGTTACTGGATGCCCCGCCTGCGCGGGGCATGACAGCAGCAAGGATGTGAAATGACGGCGACCCGACCGCAACCGCGACCCGGCGTGCTCGACATCGCCCCTTATCTCCCCGGCAAGAGCACGGCGCCGGGCGTCGCCAAGGTGTTCAAGCTGTCCTCCACCGAGACGCCGTTGGGGCCGAGCGAGCATGCCATCGCCGGCTACCGCACGGTGGGCGAACATCTGGAGGACTATCCGGACGGATCGGCCAGCGAACTGCGCGAAGCCATCGGCGCAGCCTTCGGCCTCGACCCCGAGCGCATCGTGTGCGGCGCCGGCTCCGACGACCTGCTCAACCTCCTGGCGCGCGCCTATCTCAGGGACGGCGACGAGGCGATCCACGCTACCCACGGCTTCCTGGTCTATCCGATCGCCACGCTGGCGAGCGGCGCCACGCCCGTGGTGGCGCCGGAGACCAATTACACTGTCAACGTCGACGCCATGCTGCAGGCGGTGACGCCGAAGACCAAGGTCGTTTTCCTGGCCAATCCGAACAATCCGACCGGCACTTATATCCCATTCGACGAAGTGAAGCGGCTGCACAACGGCCTGCCGCCGCATGTGCTGCTGGTGCTCGATGCGGCCTATGCCGAATACGTGCAGCGCAACGATTATGAATCCGGCATCGAGCTGGTAGCGACATCCGAGAACGTCGTAATGTGCCGCACCTTCTCGAAGATCTACGGGCTCGCCGCGCTGCGGCTCGGCTGGATGTACGGACCTGCGCATGTGGTGGACGCCATCAACCGTATCCGCGGGCCATTCAACGTCAACGCGCCGGCGATCGCCGCGGGCGTCGCCGCCATCCGCGACACCGCCCATGTCGAGCGCGCGCGCGCTCACAATGCGCAGTGGCTGCCCTGGCTGGAGGAGGAGATCGCTAAGCTCGGGTTGCAGGTGACGCCGAGCGTGGCGAATTTCGTGCTGATCCATTTTGCCGACGACAAGACCGCCAAGGCGGCCGACGCCTTCCTCACCAAGCGCGGCCTGGTGCTGCGCCAGGTCACCGCCTACAAGCTGGCGCATGCGCTGCGCATGACCGTGGGAACGGAGGAGGCCAACCGGCTGGTGGTCGAGGCCCTGAAGGAATTCATGGGGAAGGCGGCGTGATGGCAGAGAGCGCCACAAGCGCACGCGCCTCGACTCCAGCGTCCCCTTCCCCCTTGCGGGGGAGGGACAGGGAGGGGGGTATGCAACGAACGCCGGCGCAATTTTCTACCCCCCTTCCCAACGCCGTGCATGCTGCGAGGCCGGCGTGAGTCAACAACCGAAGACGCTCTACAACCGCCTGGCTCTCATCGGCGTCGGGCTGATCGGCTCGTCCATCGCGCGCGCGGCCAAGCTGCAGGGCGCGGTCGGCTCGATCGTGGCCACCGCGCGTTCGCCCAAGACGCGCCGGCGCGTGGCCGAGCTCGGCCTCGCCGACCAGGTGGTGGAAACGAATGCCGCCGCGGTCGAAGGCGCCGACCTCGTTATCTTATGCATTCCGGTCGGCGCCTGCGGTCCCGTTGCCGAAGAGATCGCGCCGCATCTTGCGGCGAACGCGACCGTGTCGGACGTCGGCTCGGTCAAAGCGTCAATCGTCAGGGATGTGAGCTCGCATCTGCCGGACAATGTGCATTTCGTGCCGGCGCATCCGGTGGCCGGCACCGAATATTCCGGGCCCGACGCCGGCTTCGCCGAACTGTTCGTCAACCGCTATTGCATTCTCACACCGCCGCCCGGCGCCAACCAGCAAGTGGTCGATAAGCTCGCCGAATTCTGGCGCCTGCTCGGCACCAATGTGGACAGCATGTCGCCCGAGCACCACGACCTGGTTCTGGCGGTGACCAGCCACCTGCCGCATCTGATCGCCTACACCATCGTCGGCACTGCGGACGAACTGCAGACGGTAACGCGCTCGGAAGTGCTGAAGTTCTCCGCCGGCGGCTTCCGCGACTTCACCCGCATCGCCGCCTCCGATCCGACCATGTGGCGCGACGTGTTCCTCGCCAACAAGGACGCGGTGCTGGAAATGCTCGGCCGCTTCAACGAGGACATCTCGCTGTTGACCAAGGCGATCCGCAACGGCGACGGCAATTTCCTGTTCGAGCATTTCGCGCGCACGCGCGCGATCCGCAAAGGCATCGTAGACATCGGGCAGGATTCGTCGGCGCCGGATTTCGGCCGCCCACATCCCGGCCTGCCGCACGCGCCGCTGCCCAAACCCTACGCGTCGGACGACTAGCTGCCCCCGGTTGCCGCCGCTTCGACCGCGACCTAGAGTCGGCCGGACGCAAGGGGCGACGACCGGCACCACGCAAAAGGGAGGAGTCGCCAATGACGAGAATGAAAAGAATGTCGGCCTGGATCGCGGCACTTGCGGTCGGCGCGTTCGCCGCAAGCGCCGCCAGCGCGCAGGGCATGAAGCTCACCAGCCCGCAGATCAAGAACGGCGGCAAGATCGCCAAGGAGCAGGTGTTCAACCACTTCGGCTGCACCGGCCGGAATATCTCGCCGGCGCTGAACTGGAGCGGCGAACCGAGCGGCACCAAGAGCTTCGCCGTCACCATGTACGATCCCGACGCGCCGACCGGCAGCGGCTGGTGGCACTGGGTCGTGTTCAACATCCCGGCCGGCACCACCTTGCTGCCCAAGGACGCCGGCAATCTGAAGAAGAAGCTGATGCCGAAGGGCGCCGTCCAGGGCCGCAACGATTTCGGCTTCGCCGGCTATGGCGGCCCCTGCCCGCCCAAGGGCGACAAGCCGCACCACTATCACATCACGGTATTCGCGGTGGACGTGGCCAAGCTGCCCGACGCCAAGAACGCCCAGGCCTCACCGGCGCTGGTCGGCTACGACCTGCACTTCCATACCTTGGCGAAGACCGGCTTGATGGGCCTCTACGGGCGCTGAGCCCTCTGTCTAGCGTCCGAACGGGAAAAACGGAAACGGCAGCGGCGGCGGCCGGTCGTCGGAGCGCGGCGCATAATACGGCCGTTCGACGTAGCGCTGATAGGACGGCGGCTGATAGCGCGGCGGCGGCTCGAAGCGGTGCTGGTCGGCGGTAAGCGGCAGCGGCTGCGAACGCGCCACCGGCGCCCGCCCGCCGCCAGGTATGGCGCCGCTGACCTCCACGGTGGTGTTGGCCATCTTGTGCTGCTTCACCAACGACCACAGCGTGGCGGCATGCTTCACCGACAGCCGCACGCAGCCGTGCGACACCGCCCGGCCGAGATGGCGCACCTCGTAGGTGCCGTGCACGGCGTCGCCGGTCTTGGTGAAGAAGATCGAATAGGGCATGGGCGCGTTGTCCCACTCCTGGCTGTAGTGGTCGATCTCCATGCGGAACGGCCTGAACGTGCCGCTCGGCGTATTGTAGCCGGGCCGCCCCGTCGACACCGGCCAGCGGTAAAGCTGCCGGCCGTCGACCGTCACGGTCATGCGCTGGGCAGACTTGTCGATCTCTATCAGCAGCGCGGCCTGGGCGGCCTGGCCGACCGCCAACAGCACGACGGCGGCGGCGAGCGGCGCGATGAGGCGGTTCATACGCATGACACGGGGACTCCACTCCCGGCCCATGCCCTCATATAAGCGCGCCGTCCGGCAAGGGAATGATCTGCATCAATCGTCTTTCGGAGCCTTGGAATGGTAAATTGTGCCGGCCCATTAAATGATTTTCGCGGCAGACCAATGCGGCGTAACATGCGCGCAAGGGCGCCCATTCCTCGAACCTGCCGCTTGAGCCCAATATGAAATTCAGAATCGCGTCCTTGACCTTATGTGCCGTACTGCTCTGCGTAACCGCGGCCGCGGCTCAAAATGAGACACCTTCCGACGTCCGCCAGGCGCTCGATGCGGCCATTAAGGGACCGCAGCGCACGCCCGCCTTTGCCACCCGCGACAAGTACCGCCACCCTGCACAGACATTGCAATTCTTCGGCATCCGCCCGGATATGCGGGTCATCGAGGTGGTGCCGGGCGGCGGCTGGTACACCGAAATTCTGGCGCCCTTCCTGCATGACCACGGCCAGCTCATTGAGGCGACCGCGCCGCGCAGCAGCAACAGTCCCTTCGCGCGCCGGAGGGCGATCCGCTATGCGGATAAACTCGCCGCCAAGCCCCCCGTCTACGGAAATGTCGTGCTCGAGCCGTTTGAGCTCCCCGACTACATGGCGCTGGGCGCGCCCGGCAGCGCCGACATGGTGCTAACATTCCGCAACATGCACGACCTGATGTTCGCCAACGTGCACGGCGTGGCGACCGATGCCATGCTGATGAAGTTCCTGCGCAGCGCGTATCAGGTGCTGAGGCCGGGCGGCACCCTCGGCATCGTCGGCCACCGCGGCAA
Source organism: Pseudolabrys sp. (assembly GCA_037385125.1). Classification (GTDB taxonomy): domain Bacteria; phylum Pseudomonadota; class Alphaproteobacteria; order Rhizobiales; family Xanthobacteraceae; genus Pseudolabrys. The sequence continues at coordinate 2,967 of JARRNI010000183.1, read as the reverse complement.
CCCCGGCATGCCGGCGGCAAAGAGCTTCCACCTGGGCCGGCTGCCGCAGCCCTTCCTGGTGCGCGAGGCCGAGCGCGCCGGCTTCCGCGTCAAAACGTCCGAGATCAACGCCAATGCCAAGGACCCGCGCACCATGCCGGTGTGGTTTCTGCCGCCCTCGCTGCGCGGACCGAAAAAGGACCGTGAAAAATTCGCTGCCATCGGCGAAGCCGACAACATGACGCTCAAGCTGGTGAAGCCGAAGTAGCGCCCGCGCGCTCAGAACAGCGCCGGCGTCGGCCCGAGCGGGATGGGCCCGAGATAGGCCACGCCGTCGGCAAAGCGCAGCGGCAGCGTGACGGCGCGGCGGCCGTTGAGGGTGGCCGGCTTGCCCAGCATCGATATGCCGAGGCCGAGATTGGCACCGGCCTGCTGGCGCGCGACGTCGCCCAGGCCCGGCGACAGCCGGTCGAGCATGCCGGCGAACTTGTCCATGTTGGGCGACTGCGCCACCGCCTTGCCGGCGCCGATGGCGTCGAGGAACGGCTTCAGCCCCGCCACCGTGACGCTCAATTGCCCGGCGAGCTGGCCGTTGGCGTCGATCGACAGGCTGCCCTTGCCGACCGCCAGCGTGTTGCCCTGCTTGATGCGCGCGTGGGTGATCTCGATGCGGCCGCCCGCCGCCTGCATCTCGCGGAAGCGCTCCGCCCACGGCTTGGGCGCGAAATCGGCGAGGCCGGTGAGCCGCGCGGCCAGATGCATATTGATGGGCGGCGCGGCGGCCGGGTGCAGGCCGGGCGCCGAGGCACGCACGGCTTTGAGGCTCACTTCGATCACCGGGTGATCGCTCGGCGAGCCGGACGCGATCCGGCCCTCGAGCGCGATGCGCCGCGCGCTCAGCAGGCTCTGATGCTTGCCGCCGACGATGCGGTCGACGGTCGGGCGCTCGAATTCGAGGGTGACGCGCTCGGGCGCGGACGGCGTGCCGTGCACGGTCGACTGGGCGAAGGTCCAGTTGACCCAGATGCCCGGCGGCTTGCCCGGCGCGCCGACGGTGAGCGGGCCGACGAAGCGGCTGGTCAGCGTGTCCGGCTGATAGAGGTCGGCGCCGACCAGCACGCTGGGCGTCCTGATCTCGACCAGCGGCGTCGCCTTGCTGCGCAGCAGCGCCGAGGCTTTGCCGCAGGTCAGCTCGATGCGGAAGGGAAAGCCGCCGACGCTCTGGGTGCCGCAGGAATAGACGCGGCCGGCCCTGGCCTCGCGCGCGCGCCAGCCGGCGACCGCGGTTTCCGCCCGGCTGGCGGCGAATTTCCACAGCCAGGCCCAGCCGGCGACGAGCACGAACACGATCAGCAGGATGATCGTGACGCGGCGCCCGGTGCGGCGGCAGGGCTGGATGCTGTCGGTATCGGGGACCATCGGTTTCCTAAAACGTATTCCGATTGCGGCGCGAGCGTGCCGCGAATGCTCCTACCTCCCCCTGAAAGGGGGAGGTGGGCGCGAAGCGCCGGGTGGGGGTCGAAAGCGTCTTACCCTACGTCCCGGCCGATCGAAGGGCATGCCCAATGACCCCTACCCGATTTGCTTCGCAAATCGACCTTCCCCTTCAGGGGAGGGAGCCGCGCCTGCCGCTCGCTTCGATGCCACAGAAGCGCAATACGCTCTAAAACCCGCCGAATGCGGCGTTTCTGCGCCGCCGGCCGGGCCTCGGGTTGCGCGGGAACCGGCCGCCTGATACGCGAACGCAAGCCGCGCGCCTGTCAACACGTCCAGCGGCGTTATCCCACCCGATGCGTGCAAGAATCGACCAAAGCGGCGGCGACCTGTGGGTTTTCGCCTACGGATCGCTGATGTGGCGGCCGGGCTTCGACTTCCTGGAGCGGCGTCCCGCCCGCCTAGTCGGCGCCCACCGCGCGCTCTGCGTCTATTCCTTCGTGCACCGCGGCACGCCAGAAAAGCCTGGCCTGGTGCTCGGCCTCGACCGCGGCGGCAACTGCCGCGGCATCGCCTACCGGGTGGCGGCGGGCAGGCGCGCGGACACCGTTGCCTATCTGCGCGCGCGTGAGCAGGTGACCATGATCTATCGCGAGGTGCTGCGGCCGGTCTGGCTAGACGACGATCCGCAACAGAGCGTGCACGCGCTGTGCTACGTGGTCGACCGCGGCCATGTGCAATATGCTGGCCGGCTTCCGCTCGAAAGACAGTTACACTTCGTGCGCCAGGGCCACGGCCGCTCCGGCCGCAACCGCGACTACGTGCTGGACGCGGTCAAGGAGATCGCGCGGCAAAGGTATCGTGACCGCGGCCTGCACCTGCTGGCGGAGAGGTTGAGGGGCGGGATGGGGAAGGTGGGGTGACTCTTCGAGGGCAAGGCCAAAAACAATCAACTCCGATGCGTCAGGTCGATTTCAGTCGTATTACGTCACCGTCACGGGGCTTTCGACCGCGCCCACCCCAAGTATTTTCAATCTCTCCGGCCTTGGCGAGTTCAACGCAAGTATCTTTCACGTTCGTTTCGCGCAACACGAACGGCTGAAGAAGATCTGTGAAGACTTTGGAAAATTCGATTTGAGGATGATTAATAAGAACTGCCATCAGACGCTTTGATGCCAACGCCTTTTGCTCACCAACGATTTCATCAATGGTCGCTTCTTGTACTTGAGCTTCGTAGTCCACGAACATGTCAGGGATCATCGACCGTCTTTCCTTCGCAAAGGCGCGGTTCTTGGCGTGCTGACGTAAAGCGTCATACTCAATCTGACGAAAAGTCTTTAAGCCACCGGCGCTATTTGTACCTTATGTGATAAAGAAATGCGGGCGCTCGGCCGTCGCTTTATCTACCTTCGTGGACACGACAAACTTAAATTTCCACGCATTTCTAATTGTGTCGCGAAACACGCGGGAGGGCAACATCAAGCCGTTCTTGCCAATCAACGCCACCCAAAATTGGCGCCAACGATTCAACAATATCCGGATCTTCACTCGCAG
>JARRNI010000182.1:0-7748 GCA_037385125.1 Pseudolabrys sp. | reverse complement strand
GTAGGATGAGAGGCCGTTATTTACGCCGACGTCGAGGTAGCCGAGCGAGACGCCGTTGAGGAGCACCTCAACCTCATTGTTGAAATCGATGTCGTAGCCGTCGAAGGTCAGCAGCAGGTTTTGGCCGGTGCCAGTGAAGCTCATGTCGACACGGCCGTCGCTGTCGGAACTTCCATTGAAGTTGTTGCCGTACGAACCGGTCTCTACTGTTCCGAGATCAAGAGACGCATCGACTCCTGCCATACTCTCAAGCGTTAACCCACCACTTGGCGTTTCGCCACCTAGTTCGCTATTTTGCTTTTTGAATTCGAAAGCTTGTTTGGCCCAATGATCATTTTCCAACGTTGAAATGAGAAATTCCGCGCCGACGGAATCATCGAGAGAATACCGAATTCCTAAAGCACTACGGAGATTGGTTGCGTTAAATTCATGCATCAATGGCAAGCGCATCTGTTCGACTCCTTCGATTCCGGACTTGGACGAAGACATCGAGCTCTGGCGGCTCACTACGAAATATTATGATCTGTTAGTGGAGCGCCTGGCTCTACGAAGTAGGAACATGGTTAATGTGCGAATGATTGGAATTTGATATTTTAAACAAGATGTTGCGATTATGAGTGTTTTCTAGGTTTTGGATCAGAAGGCGGAGGTCGGGCCGCGATGATCTCGTCGGTGGAAACGACAGGTTTCAGCAGGGCGATGAATTTCTTGCGGGCCGGCTCTTTGGAGTTGGCGCCCTCCCGCTTGGGGTAGGCCTTCCGAAAGTCCTCAAACTATTTCCCCCCAAAGCCGCCGCGGCTGCGCCAGCAGCCGCCGGCGACGCGTCCCTTCCCTTCCCGTCCCTTTCCCTTCGCTTCCCTTCCCCTGAAGCAGACCCAAGCGGCGTCGCGCACGCGTCAACCTATTGTTTTCATTCGGCTCGGGGAGGATGCTCCCCTTTTCTCTATTGTTGATGATCTGATGGTCGTGCCAGGGCGGAATGTAGCCGTATTGCTTACCATCCACGCCGTACCTGACGATGAAGCCACGCGTCTCCAACGCGTCGAGCACGCGTGAAAAGTCGATCTCGTCATACGGCAGGCAGTCGAGCTTGAGGGCCCGCGGTTGCCACACAAACCGCCCCTCACGGTCGGCGGCCGTCCACAGGCCGGCGTAGGCGACGCGCAACGGCAGCCCGGTTTGACACTCCGCCTCGAACAAGCCTTCATGGCGGAAAAACTCCGGCTTGATGGTGCGGATGCACGCCATCGTTTTCCCTTCCCCTTCTCGGCCCCAGCGCCCGCCTTAGCAGCGGCGCCGCGTCGTCCTGGCGGTCGGCATCGGCGTCCTAGCGCTCGGGCGTCCCGTGGTGATTTCTGGCCTCGATTGCCGCCGGCTTGTGCTCGACCGGCCGCATCACGTTTCCGTTCATTCGCTTGAGGAACACCAGGAGCGGATCGTCCTCGGTCACCTTGGTCTGAAGATTCTTGGTGTCGTTCAAACGATCCGGGCGGCGATTGCACAACCAGAACTCGCCAGCGCGGACATCTGGCGGCACGTGCTCGCGGATGGGCACGCGCACCACATCGCTCTCCATCACCACGAGCTTTTCGCTGTCGTAGGTGAAGCACACCGCGCTACACATCGAGCAGCACTTCCCGGCGGTTTTTTCATTTCGCCTTGCGTCACCAAGGAGACTTCGGGCGATTGATACGACATAAAAAGATGCCGCCTCGGGGGAACGAGACGGCCTCCGAGTGGGACAAGGGCTTGCGCGGAACGGGGATATGGAGAGCCCTTGTTCTTAATAGCTGCTAGGAACTAATGCCCGATAGCCTTTCAAGGGCTGCTTCTTCCTCGGCGAGACAGCGCTCAAAATGGCGACGCTCTCCAACAGTTAGCTCGGTCTCCAAAATCCGCTGATAGCGATCGATGTTCGCCCGATGCGCGAATAAAAAGGCGCTTCGCCGATTTGATGCCGCTGTTTCTGCCGTCATTTGCTACCCCCCTCGGCAGTCGGAACTCGTCGACTTTTGCTGATATTTCAGTGCGTTAACGAAAGGCTCCGGTTATCATTATCAGCAAATCGTAGAAGGCCGTCAATTGTCTGTCGGGTGCCCAACATATCTAATATTGAGAACCGGCGGCTGGCGGCACCGAATGCCGATTGTACGGTGTGCGCGCATTCATCGGCAGCCGGGCGACCGCTGATGAACGCCTTTCAATCTTGCAGATTTGGGAACGGAAGGCGTGGGCATGTCCGTCTTTTCGAATTCGCCTAACTATTTTTTGTCCTCGCTGTCGCCATGCCCACTACCCCGGCGGATCGAGCGGGTGCATATGTCGATTTCTTCCCCGCTCATACAGCCTTCCCCAAATGGCCGGAGGGTCGGCATCCGCATTGTCACTTTCGAGGCCTGCTCGGGCTTCACTCGCGTTACGGCCCGCCGGACCGCTCAGCCGTCCAAGACGACCTTTGTCACGAGGCTCCGACCCTGCCAGTTGCCCGGCAAAGCCACTCGCCAGCTACCAGATCAATCGACAATTCTCTGGGTGGAAGCCTCCTCCACTGGTGGTTCGCGCCTTCGGGGCGCATGGCCATAAGGCGACATCGCTCGCTTTGCCTGATCTCAAAGAGGCCACGAAATTATGCAAATTTAACACGTCTTGATTTGTCTGGCTTAGCTCCCAAGTCCGCCTAATCCTGAAACTCGCTTACAAACAAGTTTAGTGCTTTCCTTCCAGCGCGATTGGCCTCAGTCGCCGTGCCGAAATAAACCTCCGACTGTTTGACTGGGCTATTCCTGCCGACGCGATAGATCTCCCATTTCCAGGAGCTCGGAGGGCAACCCCTATCTTTCACGACAACGGAAAAATCTGGATGATCCGTCATTGATTTTGAGATGGCGTTGAGCTCAAGTGCGGCGGCCTGTACCCCAGGCGCTGCCCGGCCTTCTTTACATCCAGCATCTTTTTCTTGCGCGGGTCAGGAATGAGGCCTTCGCGCTGTGCCTTCTTGCGCGCAAGTTTGCGCGCGCGGCGGATTGCCTGGGATTTTTCCCGGTTTTTGCGTTCCGAAGGCTTTTCATAAGAGCGCCGCTGCTTCATTTCGCGAAATACGCCTTCGCGCTGCATTTTCTTCTTCAGGACGCGGAGAGCCTGATCAATGTTGTTGTCGCGAACAAGTACCTGCAAAAATATCTCCTTTATTCTGCTTTCAGTGGGCTTCGTTGCGCCAGGTGTGATCGCAAGCGCTGCATATGTAGTCGCTACGAGAAACGGGATCGCTAGGGGCTGTCGATTCGATCAACACAAGAGTGCAACAAAGCGGACAACACTCCGCGCTGCGATCTACCTTCTTGCCGAACTTGGGATGCTGCCGCGCATTGAGTCGACGCTGCCAGCGCCGTTCGATCTCGTGAATGATGTGTATAGGCAGAGCGCGAGCCATAGTCACCCCCTTCCGGCGGGGAGCACTAATGTCTCTCAGCCATCGGCCGCCCGAGATAAATGCCGATGATTTGCCTTATGTGGACCTTTTTGGCAGAAATCGCCACCTTTTTCAGCCTGGCCATCGGCTATGCTCGGCCCAATACCCGTGAGACGGAGCAGATGAGCGCGCTTTGGCGCGACTTTGGTGAGCGATTGCTCCGCACGCGCGGGCTGGGGCCTTGAAATGGCCCGGGTTCATCCTCATATTACTTACATCGATCATTGGCCGAACGAACTGGGCCGCTTCGCGTCGTCTCCGACGGGCGCGCACGTTTCAGACACTTCTCCAAAATCGACGAACCGGAGCAATGGCGGCGAGGTCTCGTGCGCCAGGTTCCACGTGCACACCTTGAAGTGGAAGGACTACCCGTGAATACAGGCACTGTGAAGTGGTTTAACAATCAAAAAGGTTTCGGCTTCATTCAGCCGGAAAATGGCGGCAATGACGTCTTCGTTCATATCAGCGCGGTTGAACGCGCCGGCCTGAGCACCCTGAACGAGGGACAGAAAGTGTCTTTCGACGTCGTCGCCGACCGCCGCAGCGGCAAGTCGGCGGCTGAGAATCTGCGCGCCGCCTGAGTGGTTGCGCGCGCACGATCCCGAAAAAGCTTCTCCCCGATCCGATCGAGGAGCGGCTATCGGAAAAACGGATCATGCGCCATGCAAAGGGCCATGCCGCTCTGACCACGGACTTACTGGCAGAGCGGTTGGTTCGGGGGGCCCGCGGCCGATCGGCAGTTCGGTGCGCGGGACGCTCCACCCGAGGCACTCTCTATTCTGAGGCACGAGGGATAAGGAGAAGCCGATGATGAAACCTGTCAAATCAGCCGCGACAATCGCTGCCCTGAAAGCCGAACGCGAGCGCGACAAGGCACAGGCGTTGCAGGACTACGAGGACGAGCGGCGCGCGCGTCAGGTCAATATGGCGCGGCTGCGGACCTTGCGTCTCGCCAAGGAGCGTGCCGACGCGAAAGAGGCGGCAGCGCCGTGCCGTGCCAAGAAGAAGGCGGCGGCGCAGACCGGCAGCGCCCCACGGGCCCCGTCTTGAGCATCGGCCATAACGCGGGGCGAGAGTCGCTCGACACGCGCCGCTTGATGCAAGCCCTCGCCGTTTATCGCACACCTAACCACGCGCGCAGTATGGCAGAGCTGGCGATCACATTCGTGCCGCTAGCGGCGCTATGGATTGCAGCTTGGTTCACCTTCCGGCTCGGTTACGCCTGGGCGACGCCGCTCATCGCCATTCCGGCCGCTGGCTTTCTGGTGCGTCTTTTCTTGATCCAGCACGACTGCGGCCACGGCACTTTCTTTTCCCGTCGCCGGGCCAACGACTGGGTCGGCCGCGTCATCGGCATTCTTACCATGACGCCCTACGACGTCTGGCGCCGTACCCATGCCATTCACCATGCCACCACGGGCAATCTCGACCGCCGCGGCATCGGCGACGTCGATACGCTGACCGTACGCGAATATCGTGCCTTATCGCGCTGGCGCCGGTTGAAATACCGGCTCTACCGCCATCCGCTGGTGATGTTCGGCCTCGGTCCGGCCTACCTATTCCTGCTGCAGCACCGCCTGCCGGTAGGGCTGATGCGCCACGGCTGGCAGCCCTGGGCCAGCACCATGGTGACGAATATGGCGATCGCGCTGATCGTTGCCGCCCTGGTCTGGTTCATCGGCCTCAAGGCGTTCTTGCTGGTGCATTTGCCGATCTTGCTGCTCGCTGCCACCGCCGGCGTGTGGCTGTTCTACGTACAGCACCAGTTCGACCGTACGACCTGGGAGCGCAACTCCACGTGGAGCCTGCACGACGCCGCCTTGCATGGCAGTTCACATTATGACCTACCCGCGGTGTTGCGCTGGTTCACCGCTAATATCGGCGTGCATCATGTGCATCATCTGTGCAGCCGCATTCCCTATTACCGGTTGCCGCGCGTGCTGCGCGACCATCCCGAACTGCGCGACGTCGGCCGGCTGACCTTGGGCGAAAGCCTTTGCTGTGTGTCCCTCGCGCTCTGGGACGAAAAGCAGAACCGTCTGGTGTCGTTCAGTGAGGCTGCGACGATGCGCTGACCTCGACTGGTCCGATCCCTGTCTGAATCGTGCGTGCGGGAGCATGACCGTGCCGGACAATGCGATTGCGGCCGTCCGGAAGCTTGAGGTCTTGCATGCTGGCCAAAAAAGCCTCCGCCTGGCACTCGACAGCCTGGATCAAAAGCTGCCGGGCGCCAGATCGCAGAACACTGGTCAGGGGATCATCGATTTCATCAGGCTGGCGAAGCCCCACGACGCTGCTAGTCTTGTTCATGGCGTATCGCTCTCCTTGAGAGGTTCTGGCAGGCTCGATACCCGCCTCGATACGTCGCCTATCTCATCCCGTCATCACCCACTTTCCCGCATAGCTCGAGCCATCGGCTATTTGACCCTGCGCGCTTTGCTTAGCCCAGCTGATAGGACGTCCGCCGCCGCGCCGGCCTTGATGGCCATGGCTGGGCTGCCTTTGCGAAGGCGGAGATCCACCTTGGGCCAGCCGGCGACAAAAAGAGGATCCGCCGCAATATCTCCCGTGCCCTGACCCGTGGCCGCCGCCCAGCCGCCACCGGAAATCTCCGATCTGGAGAATTCCCGCTCGGGGGCAACGAATTCAGCCACGATCTCATTGTCCTCTTGGCTCCAAAAAAGATTGTGCCCCTCGCCCGCCAGACGAACCCCCTTTCCCAGATAAAGCCCTGTGGAGCCGCCGACGGCGGCGCTCGAATTGAATGCGAAGATGTTGTGGCCCAGCGTCAGCTCCATGCTGGCGGAAAGCCCGGTTTCATCATTGGGATAGGCGGCCACCAGAGCGTAGTTGCGGTCGCTATAAGCGGCGTCCTGCATATTGTAGGCGATCGTGTTGTTGACCACCTGATAGGTTCCGGGCCAGTCCCCCAACACGACAGCGGCATCTCCTTGGCCCCAAACGACATTGTTCTCCATGCGGCCGCCAGCCCAGAGCTTGATGCCGTTTTTGTGGTTGCGGATGACCGTGTTGCGCCTGACAACGATCCCGGACACGTGGCCGGCAGTGTCGCGTGAGTTCAAGTCTAAGCCGTCGCCCGAGTTTTCATGGATGTGGCTGTTCTCGACAACGATGTCCTTGCCCCGCTCGATTGCCAGGCCGTCAGCGCCCCAGCCATCCTCGCCGCCCCGACCGGCGCCTGTAATCTCGAGGTGACGGAAGATCATTCGCGTGCAGGGACCAGGCGTGCAGTCCACCGCCGTATAGGCGGAATCCCTGATGAGGCTGTTTTCGACGATCACATCGGAGACGGGACCGTTTTCAGGGGGCGAGCCCGACTGTCCGCTGGTGAAATGCATGCCGGCTTCACCGCCCTTTACGGTCAAACCGCTCAGGGTGATGTCATGATTCTTGCCTTCCAGAGAAACGCCCCAAACCTTAAAACCTGCAATGGTCAGATTGGCGATGTTGAGATGGGCCACGCCTTTCGCAAGCTCGAGACCCTTAACCGTGACCCTCTCGCTCGGCCCGGCCGAGAAAACAGTCGGCGCGCCCTCTTCGCCCGCACGCTTGAAGACCACCCGTTCGGCATAAGTGCCACTGTGAATGTAAACCCGGTCCCCAGGAGATACGGAGTCGGCCGCATGCTGGATCGACCGCCAGGGACTATCCGGTCCGCCAGCGGCGGCGTCGTTTCCCGAAGGAGAGACATAATAGGTCTTCGATCCATGATGCGGTCCCTCGGCCGCCAACACATCCCATCCGATCAGCGACACACAAAGTGCCGCCATGAAGACCGACAAACACCTGGAGCGACTGAACATGATCGTTTCCCAAACCTCACACGAGTTATGAGTGACAATTCTCTCCGAGCAACGCCAGCACGTGCCCATCGGTGGTCTCCCACAATCCATGAGGCTGCTAGCCTATCGCTCAGATGCGCCTCTCAGGTCGAAAAATATACGCAGGAGGGCGTCCGTGACCCTGGCAGCCACTTCCGGCGGCACTGGTCTGGTCGCTGGCGTTTCCGCGACAGGCGGAGCCGCAGTCCGCCGACTTGTCCCGGCCGGTGCTCGCCGGGTTGCCGGAAGGCGCCGTTCGACGATCCAACCGCGGCGAGGACGCGGAGGGTGCGGGCAAGGCCCCGCACCCTTCCGTGCCTACCTGGAGTGCCGGTATCGCCGGTGCCGCCGGATGTGTGGGTGCGGCCGGCCGATGCCGATTCACGCGTGTTGTCCGCCGCGTTCGCTCGCTTGGCATTCGCGATCATCCCACATCG
>JARRNI010000181.1:0-7765 GCA_037385125.1 Pseudolabrys sp. | reverse complement strand
TTGACATCCTTGGCCTTCTTGGCCAACCGTCGAAGCTCCCCGGCCGTAAAGTCCGTCCGCAATTTGACCGCTGATGCCATGGCGCGAATCCTCCTCGCGCCAATGAATCATTAATCGCGTCACGCCGGAATCCCTGGAGAGTCAGAAAACAGAGCCGTTGGTATTAATCACACTCAACTAGGCGACAGATTCAATATAGTGCCGGTAGAGGGGCCACACATGCAATGGCAGGCCGCGATCGGCTTTGCGAAGAAGGATTCTGCGTTGCGCGATCAGGCGGACGCTATTTTGGGAGCTCTTGCACCGCGCATCGGCAAAATTTTCACCAAGTACGTTGGACCGATGGGGTCCCCGCTCGTTTTCGCGCATGCGGGACCGCAGGGGGCTCGGCCCGATGCTTCGCCGGCATCACGTAGCATCGAGAAAGCCGATCTCATCAAGGGCCGGCAGGTATTCAATGGAACATGCGCCCATTGCCACGGTCCGAATGCTGTCGTTGCGGAACGCCGGATCAATTTGCGTCTGTTGCGGGAAAAGTACGGCGACAAGATGGATCATGCGTTCTTTGCAACCGTAACCAATGGTCGGCCGCGAAAAGGCATGCCGACGTGGAAGAATATTTTTAGCCACCAGGATTTCGTCAATATCCTTTCTTATCTGAAAACGGTGCAAGTCTCGCGATAATTTATCCTCTGCGTCGATTGTGGCACGAGCATTGGGCGCGCTGTTTAAAAGTCTGATTCTATCCACTTCCCTGAATTTCCTGGACTTTCCCTGAGCGATAAACGCCGCATTGTCTCGGCCGCGGGCCTCGGCCTTTCCATCAGCCACGACATCATCGTCAAGCAGCATGGTGCCTCTATTGAGGTGGACACGCAACCTGGCGAGTTTCTCAATGAGGCCGCGTGGGACCGGACGCGCAGAGAAGTCCCGCACGGTGTGACGGCGGCGGATGTCGGCGATGAAGTCGTCCGCGCGCCGCGCCATCTTGTTGGCTGCAAACTCAGTACAATCGGGCAGCGGGATGAGTTTGAGCTCACGAGTCAACGGCGGGGCCATAATGCGGGTCTCCGACAAGGCAACCCCGGAACGTTCGAAGGTTGAGCCCAAGGCCGACATTTTTCTTTGGTATGGTGATCGATACCACCGTAATGGATGGCTTTGGACTCCGAAAAAGATTCGCACAATTGCCGAGGGGCTACGTCTCGCTCGGCCGATATTCACATGCGTTAGTGTTGAACAAACCTTAATATCGGAGCGAATAGTAGGGTCACCGCTAAAATTTCCGGCGCCGCCTCCTCGGCATGCGCGACCCGCAATATGCGTGCGTGAACTCGCGGCGAACGCCGCCTCTGCCGCCAGGGACAGGACAGCCCGCGTGATGATCGGGTGCGTCAAGATCTTCAGTTCTTGACTCCTGATCTTCGATCAACACCTATCTAGTACCGCGCAGCGTATGGGGCAGATAACAAATGGTAAGTCTGCAAGACTGGGGTAACCCCGACGGCCTGCGTCTCGAACGCTTCGATCACTTCCCCGACGTATTGATGGATCTGCCAGCATCTGAGCTTTGGCGACAGTTGCGGGGTCCTTCGCTCTTTTATCTCGGCGGTCGACAGGCCGAACCATTGTTCGTGAGCGTCCTCCTGCATGGCAATGAGGATTCCGGCTGGCGCGCCATACAGTCATTGTTGCGGCAGCACCGCTCCACGATTCTGCCGCGCGCGATGCTGCTGTTCGTCGGCAACATTGCCGCCGCGAAGGCCGGCATCCGCACGCTGCCTAGCCAAGAAGATTACAATCGCGCGTGGCCCGGAACGCAGGATCCCAGCACGCCAATGGCTCACCTGCTAGTTGATGTTGTCGAAATTGCTCGGCGCGAAATGCCGTTCGCCAGTGTCGATATCCACAACAACACCGGGCGCAACCCGCATTATGCCTGCGTGAACAGTTTTGAGGATGCGCATCTCCATTTGGCGCGATTGTTTAGCCGGACTGTCGTCTATTTCGAACAGCCGGTTGGCGTGCAATCGGCGGCGCTTGCGCCTATCTGCCCAGCGGTGACCGTCGAATGCGGCCGCGCGGAGGAAGAGACAAGCGTCGAGCATGCCGCGGAGTTCGTCCACGCGGCGCTCGCCCTTCAGCATTTCCCCGACCACCGTCTGCCCGACAGCGACCTCGACCTGATGCGGACATTCGCGACCATCAAGATTCCGGCCGACGCAAGCTTCTCGTACGACGGCACCGATGCCGACTTCCGCCTGCGCGGGGATCTCGATCGGTTGAATTTTTCGGAACTGGACGCCGGTGTCATTTTCGGGAGGCTGGGCGGTGGCGGCGGGCGCCGCTTCGACATTGTAACGGCCGAGGGCGAGGAGGCTGCCGACGGCTATTTCGACTATAGTAGCGGCAAGATCCGGCTCTCGCAGCGCGCCATTCCGGCCATGCTGACGCTCGATCCCAATGCCGTGCGCCTCGACTGCCTAGGCTACCTGATGCATCGGATCGGACGCAACGGCCGGCGCATCGGGGAATAGGCGCAAGAAGAGGAGCCGCGTGCACGTGTCAGCTACTGACCAGCATCCAGCCGCTGCCAATATCGACGCGCCTGCCACCGCGGAGGATCTGGCCCGTTTTCGCAACTTACAGGCGAAATTCGCCCGCTCGTTTCGCACGATATTTAGCGATCCCACCTTGCCGCGCAGCGTGCTGATCGTGCCAAGCCTAAGTCTCGATCAGGAGGTTTTGGCTAAGATAACGGGCGTTCATCATTACGAAGAAAGGATGCTGTGCCTTCTTCTGCTTTTGCGCATGCCGCGAACGCGGGTGATCTATGTCAGTAGCACATCGATTTCTGACACCATCATCGACTACTTTCTGCACATGCTGCCAGGCGTTCCGGGCGTGCATGCCCGCCGCCGCCTGACGCTCGTTTCTTGCAACGACATTTCGCTGGCGCCGCTGACGCGTAAGATTCTGGAACGCCCGCGCGTCCTGGAGCGCATCCGCGACGCTATCCCCGACCTCGCATCCGCGCACATGACGTGTTTCACGGTGACCGAGCTCGAGCGCAAGCTTGCCTTGACGCTCGGCATGCCGATCTACGGCTGCGACCCTTCGCTCCAGCGCTGGGGATCCAAAAGCGGCTCGCGAAAGATTTTCCGGGAAGCCGGAATCGACTTGCCGGCCGGCTTCGAGGATCTGGCCGATGCCGACGAGCTCGCCCGCGCGCTTGCGGAATTGAAGGGCAGCAAACCGACGCTGGAACGGGCGGTTGTCAAACTGAACGAAGGGTTCTCCGGAGAGGGCAATGCCGTCTTCAACCTCGCAAAGGCCCCGACCGGTCCCGCACTGCATCCTTGGATTCACGATCGCCTTCCGAGCCTCGCGTTTGAGGCGCGCGGCATGACTTGGGAGCTTTATCAAACTAAGCTGCGCGCCATGGGCGGAATCATTGAGGAGTTCATCCCGGGCGACATCAAGCGCTCACCGTCCGCGCAATTCCGTATCGATCCCGTCGGTGGAATTGAGGCAGTATCGACACATGATCAGGTGCTCGGCGGCGTCAACGGTCAGATATTCTTGGGCGCGCGGTTTCCGGCCGATCGGGACTACCGCCTCGACATTCAGGCGCGCGGAGCCAAGGTCGCGCAGGTGCTCGCCGACAAAGGCGTCCTCGGACGCCTTGGCGTCGATTTCATCTCGGTAAAAGAGCGTGACGTGTGGCGTCACTACGCCATCGAAATCAATCTGAGAAAGGGCGGCACAACCCATCCTTTCCTCATGCTGCAGTACCTTACCGACGGGCATTATGATTCCAGAACCGGTGAGTTCCTGGCTCCCTCGGGGCAACCCTGCTGCTATTACGCATCGGACAACCTCGAGTCGGAAGGGTATCGTGGGCTAACTCCCTATGACTTGGTGGACATATCCGTGGTTAACGGATTGCATTTTCATGCCGCCACCAGTGAAGGCGTGGCTTTCCACTTGATCGGCGCCCTGTTCGAGTTCGGCAAGCTAGGGGTTGTCTGCATCGGCCGCACCCAGGAGCAGGCCGATAAATTGTATAAGAGCACAGTGGATATTCTCGACAGAGAAAGCGGTTCTGTCGCTGCCCGCTCTCGTTAATGCACTTACACTTCCGTGAGCGTTTTCAAATAGGGGAGACTGTCATTCAGGCTCCGGTTTTGTCTGAGCTGGGGCCCTCTTCCTATGCAGCGTTCAGCGCGATGCCCAAGCCCCGATGACATTGCCGGTCTCTTGAGCGGCCCTGCGCGACGCGTGTGGCGTCGCTGGTGCGACGTGACCGGAAGCTCATTGTCTCTCCGAGAGGTGACCGGAAGCTGACGGTCTCTCTAAGGGGTGACCGGAAGCTGGCTTCGAGGTCTGACCGGAAGCAAACAACTGACGAGCGTCGCTATGAGGTTACTTCCGATAACGACGTTTATCGGAACCAACCCTTAAAAGGCAGCGATCGGACTGATCTAGCCTATGATCTGACCTGCTGGTCACACGCGACCGACCCGCATGCGATCATTGTCGATGTGGAGACGACGGCCACCGTTCAGTAGGTCCGGGCGACCGAGGCTAGGAACGCTCAAAAAAGGGTGCGGGTGTCTCTTAAGGTGGTGCTTCTCACTTTGGCGGATCACGAGTCGCCCGCTCACGCCGCCGGCTGCGGCCGTACACGGATTGTATCGGCAATCGCGAACAACACCGCCAGGCCATAGGCCGAGGCTGCGAACAAGGGGACGGCGGCGGTGCCGAACCGATCCGCCAATGCGCCGGCGGCGACTGGGCCAATCACCTGGCCGATGCCCGGCGCGGCACTCGCGAAGCTGAAGGCCCTGGGATAGTCCTCGGCGCTACAGCGGTTTCGAACTTGGCTGGTCACGATTGTCGGCGTCGCTGCGAGCCCCAGTCCCACCAGCACGGCCCCATCAGAACGGCGGGTGCCGCAGCCGCGCTCGCAATCAAGGCACCGATTGCTCCCGCCGAGAGCGCGAGGATAAGCGCAAAAACCTGCAAGAACACCGAGCCGAGGATAAGCACGGTAAACGCAGCGCCCGCGATGGTAGCGAAGCCAAACAGCGTCCAGGTGGTGATCACAGTAGGGGTTGAGGCTTGCGCTGCGGCGAGACGGGTACCGGCAAATGTTGCGAAAGCGATATAGCCGGCCCCGAACATCAGGTACAAGCGGCCGCCGCGCTGCCGACACGGCAGCGAACACGGTGACGAAAATTGCGACGATACCGACGCCAGCGCCGAGACCCGTCGTCAACCTGCCGGCGCCGAGCATCACCATGCCTAGGCCGCGTGTGCTTGGAGCTACCGCGCAGAGACCGGCGCCCAAAGCGACGAGGAGATGCGACTGGACAGCGAGGCCGCGTATGCCGAAGCGGCGACCCCACATCGGCGCCGCAAGCGTGCCGACCAAATATCCGCCGAGGTGGATCGTGTTGAGGCTGCCGCTTGCGAGATAGTCGAGTCCGAGATCCACGCGCAGCGCCGGCAACATGACGCCGTAGGTGAAACGCTCAAGACCCACATTGAGCGCGATGCCGAGGCAGGCCCATGCAATCAGGAAAAGCGGAAGTCGCTGCGCATCGCGATGCATGAAGGTGAACCGATATTCCCCGGATAACCGGAATTTGATCGAAGTATCTGACCCGATCGGGAGAATTTGGCATCTTGCGGATCCTAGTGGTTTCGACGTCAGGTGCCAGAAAAGGTGGACATGGGGAGCAGGTCACATGACTAAGCCGAAGTCCTTAGCGCTCGCCAGTGTCCAAGCGTTAGCAAACCGTTTGTCGCTGGTCCCCGATAGCAATTCCCCGGGTTGCAAGGTTGGATAAAGTTCAGAGAAGGTCTTGATCTGGTCGGGGGAAATCCGCCGAGAAAAATGCGCCAGCTCTAACTCATCGGGATGAGTTAATCCTGCAGCGACGACGAGTTCAGCAAG
Organism: Pseudolabrys sp.; assembly: GCA_037385125.1. GTDB lineage: Bacteria > Pseudomonadota > Alphaproteobacteria > Rhizobiales > Xanthobacteraceae > Pseudolabrys. The sequence goes on along the minus strand of JARRNI010000181.1, from coordinate 1,803 downwards.
CGCCTCCATTGTAGACTGATGAAAATTAAATACGCGCTCAGACTTATCGGTGACTATCAGTGCGTCTTGGCGGCGTGGGTCCTGTGTCGAAACGCCAGTTGGGCAGCGGCCGGTATGGCATGAGAGGGATTGGATGCATCCGAGTGCAAACATGAATCCGCGTGCGGAATTACACCAGTCCGCACCTAGTGCAATAATGCGCGCAATATCGAAGGCGCTAATTATTTTACCGCTTGCGCCGATTTTAATGTGATCACGAGCATTTATACCAATGAGAGCATTGTGTACAAAATTCAGTCCATCGCGAAGCGGCATGCCGAGGTGATCGGTAAATTCCTGCGGTGCTGCCCCGGTACCTCCTTCCTTTCCATCAACGACGATGAAGTCGGGATAGATTTGTGTTTCCAACATCGCCTTGCAAACGGCAAGAAATTCCGAGGGGTGGCCGACGCAAAGTTTAAAGCCCACTGGTTTGCCGCCAGAAAGCTGGCGCATCGTGGCAATAAACTGCATCATCTCAATCGGGGTCGAAAATGCGGAATGACGCGACGGCGATATGCAATCGATGCCAGTTGGGACGCCGCGTGCCGATGCGATCTCTGGGCTGACCTTTGCTGCGGGCAGGACACCACCGTGACCTGGCTTTGCTCCCTGGCTGAGTTTTAGCTCGACCATTTTTACTTGGTCGCTCTTTACATTCTCCTCAAACTTCTCTGGGCAGAAGGTGCCGTCCGGGTTGCGGCAGCCAAAGTAACCTGACCCAATCTCCCAGATAATATCGCCGCCATTCTCACGGTGATAAGAACTGTAACCACCCTCGCCAGTGTCGTGCGCAAAATTGCCTTTCTTTGCGCCTTTATTGAGGGCGCGGATAGCGTTTGAGCTTAGCGCTCCAAAGCTCATGGCCGAAATATTAAAGATAGAGGCTGAATATGGTTTGGTGCATTCCGCTCCGCCAATAACGATACGGAACAGATCTTTAGGAGGTGTTTTCGCCGCGATTGAATGGTGCAACCACTCGTACCCCTCGGCATAGACATCGTACTGCGTACCAAAAGGACGCTTATCTAAAAACTGCTTAGCCCGCTGGTAGACGAGCGTGCGCTCGTCGCGTGAAAAGGGTGCGCCATCCTTTTCGCCTTCGAGAAAATATTGACGAATTTCGGGTCGAACGGTTTCGAGAATAAATCGGAGATGTGCCGTTATCGGATAATTGCGCAGCACGGCGTGTTGAGTTTGGATAAGATCGATTGTGCCAATACCCGCTAGCCCGGCGAACAGCGCTAGAGGGATCAAAATATAGATAGAGGCAGATACGAAAATGTATTCGATTAAAAATGTCGCTGTGATCAACAACACAGCCGTGTATACGATATAACGCAATTGGAATGGCAAGAATAATGATCGCATCGTACGCCTCGGTATTAACAAGTTTCGGTGGCGGTGAACTATAGCATCAGTCTGTCATGCGACATTTGCGCAATAAGACGCCTAAAGTGCCGCGCCGATTAAGGTGAGCGGCCGACATTGAGAGGCGAGCGGTCCAGGCCGTCAACCTGTGCGGGTAGGGCGCGCGGGTGCGACGGTGGTCCAAAATTATCTTTTCCCTTCACCTGGCCGGATCGGTCTTTTCTGCACCACAGAGAGACGTGGTGATCACCGGCGCGGCCGGCTACTGCCTCTGGCACTACTTTGGCAGATTTACTCAAGCCGCCGTTCGTTGCAAATCCATTTTCGACAGTGCGGGCATCGCTGCGGCGGTAGTCGAGCGAATAGCGCGATGATGGCGTGGCGCACGGCTGG
>JARRNI010000180.1:0-7772 GCA_037385125.1 Pseudolabrys sp. | reverse complement strand
CGGCGCATGGGGCGCGCCGGCGCGCGCGCGGGGCTACCGGTGCTGTGCGCCGGCAACCTGGTTCTCGGCGGGGCGGGCAAGACGCCCACCGCCATGCTGCTGGCGGGGATGCTGGCGGACATGGGCGAGCGGGTGTTCTGCCTCAGCCGCGGCTATGGCGGCAGCCGGGCCGGCCCGCTCATGGTGACCGAGCACGACCAGGCCGCGCAGGTGGGCGACGAGCCGCTGATGCTGGCGCGGGTGGCACCTACGGTGGTGGCGCGCGACCGGACGGCAGGCGCAGCGCTTGCGCGCGAGCACGGCGCGACGGTCATCGTCATGGACGACGGCCTGCAGAATGCCTCGCTCACCAAGGAGCTCACCATCGCGGTGGTGGACGGCAAGCGCGGCATCGGCAATGCCCGCGTATTTCCGGCCGGGCCATTACGGGCGCCGCTCGCGGCGCAACTGAAACGCACTGACGCGCTGCTGGTGGTAGGAGAAGAAAGCGGTGCAAGCGACGTGATCGCTACCGCCCGGCTGCGCAAGCTACCGGTACTGCATGGACGGCTGGTCCCGGACCCGGCGGCGGTGACCGAGCTGAAGGGGCGCAAGGTGTTGGCCTTTGCCGGCATCGGCGATCCCGAAAAATTTTTTGCCACCGCCGAGAAGACCGGCATCGCGGTGGCCGAGCGCCTCGCCTTTTCCGACCATCACGCTTTCAGCGCCGAGGAAGTGGCCGCGCTGATCATGGAAGCGGACGAGAACGGGTTCGCGCTGCTCACTACCGAGAAGGACCGCGCGCGCATGATCGGCGACACCCTCACGGAATCGCTGGCGGCGCGCGTCCACGTGCTGCCGGTGAGGATGGAGGTGCGGGAGATGGAGGAGTTGCGGAAGCTGGTGACGGCATCCCTCGGCCGTCATCGCCCGGCTTGACCGGGCGATCCAGTACTCCCGGCGGGACCGATCGTGCTCGGAAAGCTTTGTGAATACTGGATGCCTCGCTTTCGCGGGACATGACGGTCAGCGAGCGTAATCCGCGCGATGGCGCTCCAGCACAGCCGCCGGCGAGGCATAGGCTTCCTGCAGGTCGACGCTCCAGTATTTCAGCTCCTCGAGCGGGATCGGTACGCCGGTGACCGCGCAGCGCACATAGGCGCCGGGGCGCACGACGCGAAAATCGCCGTCAAGATATTTGACTTCGGCCTCGCCGTTCATGGGGGGGTGGCGGTCGTAGCGGTTGAGCAAGAGCAGCCTCCATAGCCGGATGGCATAAAGATAGTGCTTCGGGCCGGCGAGCGAAAGCCCATCGGCCCTGCCTTAAAACAACTGTCCCTGTCCGCTTCCGCCCTCGCCACCGCCGCGGCGGGGCTTGGCCCGCGGCGCGGCTTGCGGCTTGGCCTCGCCGTCGGCCACCGCGCCGACGCGGCCGTCGGCGAACTCGATGTCGAGCGTCATGCCGGAGGCGACCGCAACCGCCGTGCGCAAGGGCCGGCCCTCGCCGTCACGCACCAAAGCGAAGCCGCGCTTGAGCACCTCGCGGTAGGAGAACGCCGCCAGCAGGCGTTCGGCGCGCTCGACCCGGGCCTTGCGCTGGTCGAGCAGGGTCACCATGGCGCGGCGGGCGCGGTCGCCGTAGCCGGTGACCTGGTCGCGATGGCGCGCAAGCCGCACGCGATGGGCCTGCGCATTGGCGATGAGGCCGGACTTTAGGCGCTGGTTCAGCCCTTCGTAGCGCTCGCGCCGGCGCTCGATCTGGTTGCGCAGCAATTGCGGCGCCAGCCGGCCGGCGACGCGGGAATATTGCGTATGATGGATCTGCGCATTTGCGCGCAACGCGCGCGGCAGACGTTCCGACAACATGTCGAGCTGCTGGCGCGGCGCAGCCAGGATGTCCTTCGGCAGCGCGCGCGCAAGCAGGCCGAGCTCCTTGCGGCGACTGTCGATGCCGCGCTGCCAGCAGCCGAGCTTGCGCGCCTCCAACGCCGCCAGCCGCGTCATCAATTCTGCGCGCACCGGCACGGCGAGCTCGGCTGCTGCGGTTGGGGTGGGCGCGCGCTTGTCGGAGGCGAAGTCGATCAGCGTCACGTCGGTTTCGTGGCCGACCGCGGAGATAAGCGGGATCATGCTTCCCGCCGCCGCGCGCGCCACAATCTCCTCGTTGAATGACCACAAGTCCTCAAGCGAGCCGCCGCCGCGCGCGACGATGATGAGGTCGGGCCGCGGCAAGGGCCCGCCCTCCGGCAGTGCGTTGAAGCCTTCGATGGCGGCGGCAACCTCGGCGGCAGACGTCTCGCCCTGCACGCGCACCGGCCAGACCAGCACGCGGCGCGGAAAGCGGTCTTCCAGACGATGCAGAATGTCGCGGATGACGGCGCCGGTGGGCGAGGTGACGACGCCGATCACCTCCGGCAGGAACGGCAGCAGCTGCTTGCGCGCCTCGTCGAACAGGCCCTCGGCAACGAGCTTCTGCTTGCGCTCCTCCAAGAGCTTCATCAGCGCGCCGATGCCGGCGGGCTCCAGCGTGTCGATGACGATCTGGTATTTGGAGGAACCGGCATAGGTGGTGAGCCGGCCGGAGGCGACCACGTCGAGCCCTTCCTCCGGCTGCACGCGCATGCGGGCGAACACGCCCTTCCAGATCACCGCCTCCAGCACCGCGCGGTCGTCCTTCAGGCGGAAATAGCAGTGGCCGGAAGGCGCCGCCCCGCGGAAGCCGGACACCTCGCCGCGCACCCGCACATAGCCGAAGGCGTCCTCCACCGTGCGCTTGAGCGCGGCGGACAGCTCGGTGACGGTCCATTCCACAAGGTTGTCGAGCACGGGTTGTGCCATCGGGCCTGAATCTCTTGCGGGAAGCCAAGAAACCCTGTTTCAGATGGATGGTTGCCGGGGTCAAGCCCGGGCACGACCGGGAGAAAGCGCAGGCATGAACATCCTCATCCTCGGTTCCGGCGGGCGCGAGCATGCGCTGGCCTGGAAGATCGCCGCCAGCCCGCTTGTGGGAAAAATCTACTGCGCGCCGGGCAATGCCGGCATCGCGCAGGAGGCCGAATGCGTCGCGCTCGACGCCGCCGGCCACGCGGCGGTGATCGCCTTCGCCAAAGACAAGAAAATCGACCTCGTCGTTGTCGGACCGGAGGCGCCGCTGTGCGCCGGCATTGTCGACGACCTGGCGGCCGCCGGCATCAAGGCGTTCGGGCCGACCAAATGGGCGGCCCGGCTGGAGGGATCGAAAGGCTTCGCCAAGGACCTGTGCAGGGCCAACAACATCCCGACCGCCGCCTACCGGCGCTTCAAGCAGGCCGGCCCGGCGAAGGACTATGTGCGCGAGCACGGCGCACCGATCGTGGTGAAGGAGGACGGGCTCGCCGCCGGCAAGGGCGTGGTGGTGGCTGAGAGCGTCTCTGAGGCGGAAGCCGCCATCGACATGATGTTCGGCGGTGGGCTGGGCAAGCCGGCCTGGGAGCTCGTGATCGAGGATTGTCTGATCGGCGAGGAAGCCTCCTTCTTTGCGTTGTGCGACGGCGAGATCGCGATCCCGCTTGCCTCGGCGCAGGACCATAAGCGAGTGGGCGATGGCGACACGGGGCCGAACACCGGCGGCATGGGCGCCTATTCGCCGGCGCCGATCATGACGCCGGCCATGCAGCAGCGCGTGATGGATGAGATCGTGCTGCCGACGGTCGCGGCGCTGAAAAAAGCCGGCGCGCCCTACAAGGGCGTGCTGTACGCCGGCTTGATGATCACCGACAAGGGCCCTGAGCTGATCGAGTACAATGTGCGCTTCGGCGATCCGGAATGCCAGGTGCTGATGCTGCGGCTGATGTCTGACCTCGTGCCGGCCCTGATCGCGGCCTGCGACGGCCAATTGAAGAGCTTCGACCTGCGCTGGTACCCGGACATGGCGCTCACCGTGGTGATGGCGAGCAAGGGCTATCCCGGCAGTTACGACAAAGGCTCGCTGATCGAAGGGCTCGATGAAGCGGCGCAGGTGGAAGGCGTGGAGATTTTCCATGCCGGCACCAAAAGGGACGGCGACCGCGTCCTCGCCAATGGGGGGCGCGTACTCAACGTGTGCGCGCTCGGCAAGACCGTCGCGGAGGCGCAGACGCGCGCCTACCAGGCGGTCGACCTCATCAAATGGCCGGAAGGCTTCTGCCGCCGCGACATCGGCTGGCGGGCGATCGCGCGCGAGCGCGAATAGCAGACGGTGCTATAGTCGCGGTAGGAGTTCTCATGCATCCCGTTCTGCGCCTCTATGAAGACGTACTGTCGAGCAGCGAAACGATCGAGTTCCGGCTGCCGCCGCTGCCGCGCTTCATCTTCGTGGTGCAGGGCACGGCCACCATCGGGGGCCGCATGGTCGAGGCCGGCGAGGCCTGGCAGGGCGAGCGCGAGGTGGCGGTGCGCCCGGGCCCCGCGGGCGTTACCTGCTGGCGCTGGGAGCTGGCGCGCGGCGACACCGGCTCGACGGTGGCCAACGCGCCGGGCATGGTAACACACGAGAGGTTCACCGCCTTTCTGGAGTCGATCCCCAAAGGCGATCTGCTGATGCGGGGCGACAGCGTGGCCTTCCCGCCCGGCGGCTGTGCCTTCGCCCATGTACACCAGGGGCCGGGCATCCGCTGCCTGGTCGAGGGCGGCATCCGCATCGACACCCACGGCCGCTCGAACAGTTACGGACCAGGCGGCGCCTGGTACGAGGCCGGGCCGGACCCGGTGTTCGCACAAGCGGCCGAGGACAGGCCCAGCCGCTTCATCCGCGTGTTGATCCTGCCGCGCGCGCTCGCGGGCAAGAGCTCGATCCAATACGTCAACGAAGAGGACAAGGCGAAGCCAAAGACGCAAACGTATAAGGTCTACGCCGACGCGCCGATCGAGTTCGGGGGAAAGCGATGAGTTTTCACCGTCATTCGGGGATCGCGCGAAAGGCGGGACCGGGAATCCAGGGCGACACGAAAGGCCCTGCCGCGCTGCTCTGGATTCCGGGCTCGCTTGCTCCGCTCGTGCCCCGGAATGACCGTATGATCTCGCCATGACTGCCATCGACCGCCAACAAGCCTTTTCCGGCACCAAGGAAACCGCGCCCGCCCTGCGCATCGACGCCGCGCGGCTGGAGCAATATCTGGCGGCACAGGTGAAGGGCTTCACCGGGCCGCTGACGGTCAAGCAATTCAAGGGCGGCCAGTCCAACCCGACCTATCTCCTTGAGACGCCTTCGCGCTCTTACGTCTTGCGCCGCAAGCCGCCCGGCAAGCTGCTGCCGTCGGCGCACGCGGTCGACCGCGAACACCGCGTGATCAGCGCGCTCTATCCACAGGGTTTCCCGGTGGCTGAGCCGGTCCTCTATTGCGACGACGAGAGCGTGGCGGGCACCGCCTTCTACGTCACGAGCTTCGTCGACGGCCGCGTATTCTGGGAGCCGCAGATGCCGGGTTCAAATCCGGCCGAGCGCGCCGCCGTCTACGACGCCATGAACGAGACCATCGCACGGCTGCACCTATTCGAGCCGGGCGAGATCGGCCTCGCTGATTTCGGTCGCGGCGAGAACTATGTGGCGCGCCAGGTCGGACGCTGGTCGAAGCAGTACCGCGCCTCGGAGACCCAAAAGATCGAGGAGATGGAGCGGCTGATCAAATGGCTTCCCGCGCACATCCCGCTGGCCGGGCCGGTGCGGCTGGTGCATGGCGACTACCGGCTCGACAATCTGATCGTGGCGCGCGATGAGCCGAAGATCGTCGCCGTGCTTGACTGGGAATTGTCGACGCTGGGCGATCCGCTCGCCGATTTCAGCTATCACCTCATGGCTTGGCACATGCCGCAGTCGGACAGCGCCGCTGGCACCGCCACCCTGGTCGGGCACGATCTCGGGGCTTTGGGCATTCCCTCGATGGAAGATTACGTCGACGATTACGTGGCGCGCACCGGGCTCGACCCGCGCCCCGCCTTGCCGGCCTATCTCGCCTATAATTTCTTCCGCATTGCCGCCATTCTGCAGGGCATCATCGGACGCGTGCGCGACGGCACGGCAACGAGCGAATTCGCGCCGGCCAAAGCCGAGATGATCCGGCCGCTGGCGGAGAAGGCCTGGGAATTCGCGCGGCAGGCTTGAAACGCGCCGTTAAGGTCAACGATTCCTGATCCGCGTCCTCCGAGTTTCACGCGTCGCGATTGCATAATATTGAGGCGGTCTGCTAGGCTAGCGTGCACAACCGAGAGCGCATGCGATGAGCATGATCCAAAGCATCCGGGCGAAAAGCGCCGCCTCGCCGCAGAAGGCGCGGGCAGGCGCAGCGCGTGACGACGACGACGAGGAATCGGAAAACGTCGCGCCGGCGCCCGACGAGGCGGTGGAGGATGCGGGCGCGCGGCCCGCGCCGCCGCCCGGCATGGGCAAGCTGGTGGATCGCAGCGTTTAGTCCGCTAAACGCGCCGCGCCTGAAAGAAATCTTTCAACAGGCCCGCGCATTCCGTCTCCGCGATGCCGCCATAAACGTCAGGGCGGTGGTGGCAGTTAGGCGAAGCGAAGAAGCGCACCCCGTGCTCGATCGCACCGCCCTTCGGATCGGCGGCGCCGAAATAGAGCCGGCGGATGCGCGCGAACGACACCGCCGCGGCGCACATAGCACAGGGCTCGAGCGTCACATAGAGGTCGCAGTCGGTGAGGCGCTCGCTGCCGAGCTTGGCCGCCGCCTGCCGAATCGCCAGCAGTTCGGCATGCGCGGTCGGATCGTGATCGGCCACGGTGCGGTTTCCGGCGCGCGCCACCACGGAGCCTTCCCGTACGATGGCGCAGCCGACCGGCACCTCGCCGCGCGCGCCCGCGGCGCGGGCTTCTTCCAACGCCAATTGCATGAAGGATGGCGATGCCATAAATGCTGCTCATGCCCGAAAAAGGGACCGATGACAAACCCGGCGAGCGCATCGCCAAGGTGATCGCCCGCGCCGGCCTTGCCTCGCGGCGCGCGGCGGAAGGCCTGATCGCTGCCGGCCGGGTGGCGGTCAACGGCGCGGTGATCTCATCGCCGGCGCTCAATGTGAGCGCGCGCGACCAGATCACGGTGGACGGCCAGCCCCTGGTCGGCCGCGCCCGTACGCGCCTGTTCCGCTATCACAAGCCGCGCGGGCTGGTGACCACGCATGCGGATCCGCAAGGACGGCCGACCCTCTTCGCCAAGCTGCCCAAGCGGCTGCCGCGGCTGATCAGCGTCGGGCGGCTCGACCTCAACAGCGAGGGGCTACTGCTGCTCACCAATGACGGCGGGCTGGCGCGCGCGCTCGAGCTGCCGTCGACCGGCTGGGAGCGGCGCTACCGCGTGCGCGCGCTCGGCCGTGTCACGCAGGAGGCGCTCGACAAGCTCAAGCGCGGCGTCACCGTGACCGGCGTGCGCTACGGGCCGATCGAAGCCGCGCTCGACCGCGAGCAAGGCGCCCAAGCGGCCAATGTCTGGCTGACCGTTTCACTGCGCGAGGGCAAGAACCGCGAGGTGCGGCGCGTGCTGGAGCATTTCGGGCTGAAGGTGAATCGGCTGATCCGGGTGAGCTACGGACCGTTCGAGCTGGGCGAGCTCGACGAGGGCGCTGTAGAGGAAGTGGAGACGCAGGAGCTGCGCGAGGCGCTGGGGCCGGACCTCGTCGCCAAGGCGCATGCGGATTTCGAAGGGCCGCTGCAGGGCGCGGCTTCTAACCGTCACCCTGAGGCGCGCGCGAAGCGCGCCTCGAAGGGCGACGGCCCGGGCCGATCATCCTTCGAGGCTCGCTTCGCTCGCACCTCAGGATGACGGAGA
>JARRNI010000179.1:0-7803 GCA_037385125.1 Pseudolabrys sp. | reverse complement strand
TCGGGAGCGCGCGTTTCATGTCCGGGTCGAACAGCGTTTCCGTCAGCGTTCCGGCCCGCTTGCACTTCGGGTTCCTCGACCTCAACGGCGGGCTCGGCCGTCGCTTCGGCAGCATGGGCGTTGCGGTGAGCGGCTTGCGCACGCGCATCGCGCTGTCGCCGGCGCGCCGGATTGAGGTCAACGGCCCCGACAGCGCGCGCGCGCGCCGCTATGTCGAAACGCTATACGACGCGCTCGGGCTGCGCGGTGGCTGCCGCGTCGACATCGTCGAAGCGATCCCCAGCCATGCCGGTCTCGGCTCCGGCACCCAGCTTGCCATCGCGCTCGGCGCCGGCATTCGCCGGCTCAACGGTCTGCCGCTCGACATACGTGGCGACGCCGTGCGGCTGGGTCGCGGTGGGCGATCTGGCATCGGCATCGGCGTGTTCGATGCCGGTGGCGTCGTGGTCGACGGCGGACGCGGCGACGGCGCCCGCGCCGCGCCCATCGTCAGCCGCATACCCTTCCCTAACGCATGGCGGATTCTGCTGGTGCTCGACCGCGCGCGCACCGGCGTGCACGGCGACGACGAGAGCGCGGCCTTTGCCCGGCTGCCGGTGTTTCCGGCGGCCGACGCCGCGCACATCTGCCGGCTCGTGCTGATGCAGGCGCTGCCGGCGCTGGCTGAAGCCGATCTCCCCGCTTTCGCCGCGGCGATCGAGGAGATGCAGCGCATGCTCGGCGCCTATTTCGCGCCGCTGCAAGGCGGCGCGCTCTTCGCAAGCCCGGACGTTGCCGCCGCGCTGCAACTGCTCGAAAGCGAAGGCGCGCTCGGTATTGGGCAGAGCTCCTGGGGCCCGACCGGCTTCGCCTTCGTGCCCACGCGCGAGCAGGCGGAGCGGCTCGTCGCATTGGCGTCCAATCATCGGCGTTGCCGGAGTCTGGAAATCCGCTCTTGCAAGGGGCTCAATCACGGCGCAGACATAGCGGCCGACGCCGTCGCCGCGTTGCCGCATCCTTAAATCGATTTTGCCGGGAGTTGATGGTGGCCGACAAACATATTCTGCACATGCTCACGCCCTTGCGCCACATGAGCCCTTTCGATGTCAACATGGCGCTCGACGCCGGCTTCGACGCCGTCATCCCCTATACCGAGGTGACGCAGAACGAGGTGACTGCCCTGGTGCAGGACACGATGTTCTCGCGCCCGCCAAAAACCGGCGTGCGCACCGGAGTGTTCTTCGGCGGCCGGAATGCGATCGACGCGCTCGACATGCTCAACGCCGCGAAAGACGCGCTGGTTCCGCCCTTCGGCGTGTCGTTCTTCGCCGATCCGGCCGGCTCCTTCACCACCGCGGCGGCGATGGTGGCCTGCATCGAGAAGCTGCTGCGCGACAAGAAGAATCGCGACTTGAAGGGGCTGCGCATCGCAGTGTTCGGCGCCACCGGCGTGGTCGGGTTCTCTTCTGCGGTGATCTCGGCGCTGCATGGCGCCGAGGTGACGCTGGTCGGCTATGACGGTATCAAGCGCGTGAGCGACGGCGCCGCCGAGATCAAGGCGCGCTTCGGCGTCGACGTGAAAGCCGCCGACGGCAGCGACGACGCGAAGAAGGAGGCGATCGTCTCAGGCAGTGAGGCGGCCTTCTGCGCTGGCCGCGCCGGCGTGCAGATCCTCTCGCGCGCGCAGCTCGACGCGCGCAAGAGCCTGCTCATCGTCGCCGACGTGAACGCGGTGCCGCCGGCCGGCGTCGAGGGGCTCGACGTGATGGCGAACGGCGCCGAGCTCAACGCGCACGGCACGCTGGGCATCGGGCCACTCGCCATCGGCAATATCAAGTACAAGACCGAATCCGGACTGTTCAAAAAGATGATCGAGGCGGAGAAGCCGGTGTGCTTCGACTTCCGCGACGCCTTCACGCTCGCGCGCGAGCTCAATGGATAGGAGAAGGCCGGTGTTGATTGCCGCCGCCTCGGGCCGAGCGCTGGCCGCCTCCGCGCGGCGGGGCGGCTTCGTGCCGCTGGTGGCGGACGCCTTCGGCGATCAGGATACGCTCGCCGCCTGTGCCGGCCATGCGCGCGTCGATCTCATGCGTCGGCCGGTCGACGGTGACGGGCTTATAGATGCGCTCGATCGCCTGACGGCGGGGCGCGACTGCGCGGGCATCGTCTGCGGCAGCGGCTTCGAGGACGGCGCCGGATTGCTGGCGCGCGTCGCCGCGCGTTGGCCGTTGCTCGGTAATGCGCCGGAAACGGTCGCGCGTCTCAAGGATCCGCTTGCCTTCGCCGCGCTCTGTCGCGCTACCGACATCCGGCATCCGAAGACCGCAGTTACGCCGCCACCCGACGCGCAAGACTGGCTCTTCAAGCGCATGGGCGGCGCCGGCGGCTGGCACGTGCGTGCCGCCCAAGGCGCGAAGCCGGGCAGGGGCGTCTATTTTCAGCGCCGCGCTGCCGGCGAACCGGTTTCCGCGCTGCTTCTGGGCGACGGCCGGCGCGTCATGGTGCTCGGCTTCAGCGCGCAATGGGCGGCGCCTCTGCCGGGGCGTCCGTTCCGCTATGGCGGCGCGGTGCGTCCCGCCCCACTCGCCAATGGCGTGTTGCGGGCCATGACCGCGGCGATCGAACGGCTGAATGCCGCCGTGCCGCTCACCGGTCTTGCCAGCGCCGACTTCCTGGTCGACGGTGACGCTTTCCATCTGCTCGAGGTCAATCCGCGCCCGGGCGCGAGCTTCGATCTGTTCGAGCCCGAGGGCGCTTCGCTGTTCGCGCTGTATGTCGAAGCCTGCGCCGGCCGTCTGCCTGCGCGAGCGCCGCGCTACGACGGCGCTATGGCCGGCGCCATCGTCTACGCTGAGCGCGCCATTGTGGCGGCGCCGGCGCTCGACTGGCCGGCATGGACCGCCGACCGGCCGGTCGCCGGCAGCCGCATCGGGGTCGACGCGCCCTTGTGCTCGGTGTTCGCCCGCGCCGCTACCGCATCGGAGGCGCGGCTGTCGGTCGAACGTCGGTGCGCGCACGTGCAGGCGCTGCTCATGGCGGGTGAGTCCTTGGCAGGCGCGTCATGAGCGAAGCCCCCGCCATCAGCGTGAACACACGCGCGCAGGCGCTGATCGACCGGTTAAAGGCGGCTGCCGTCGATTTGAAAGTCGCGGTCACGCGTGACGAGGGCGGCGAGACCCTGATCGACGCGGGGTCTCGCGTGGCCGGCAGCATTGCCGCCGGTCTGGCATTGGCCGAAATCTGCATGGGCGGGCTCGGCACGCTGCAGCTTACGGTAAGCGAGGCGACGCCGCGCTGGCCCTGGACGCTCACCGTCCATTCCGCCCATCCGGTGATCGCCTGTCTGGCCAGCCAATATGCCGGCTGGCGTCTTGCCCACGGCGAAGGCAAAGGCGCGTTCTTCGCTCTCGGCTCGGGTCCGGGGCGCGCGCTCGCACGGGTTGAGCCGCTCTTCGCCGAGCTCGGCTACCGCGACGCGGCGGCGAACGTGGCGCTGGTTATGGAAAGCGCGCGGCCGCCGCCGCCGCCCGTTGTCGCCATGGTGGCAAAGGCCTGCAAGCTTTCGCCTGAGCAACTGACCTTCCTGTACGCTCCGACACAGAGCCTGGCCGGCGGCACCCAGATCGTGGCGCGCGTGCTCGAAGTGGCGCTGCACAAGGCGCACGAGTTGAAATTCCCGCTCGAGCGTATCGTGGAAGGCATGGGCGCGGCGCCGTTGTCGCCGCCGCATCCCGACGTGATCACGGCCATGGGCCGCACCAACGACGCCATCATCTATGCCGGCCGCGTACAGCTCATGGTGACGGGCGCCGCCGCCGACGCGCGCGCGCTCGCCGAGCAGCTGCCGAGCGTGGGCTCGCGCGATTACGGCCAGCCGTTCGCCGAAACCTTCAAGCGCTTCAAGGGCGATTTCTACGCCATCGATCCGATGCTGTTCAGCCCGGCTGAGGTGACAGTGACGGCGCTGGAGACGGGCGAGAGCTTCCACGCCGGCCGGCTCAATCTCGAACTGCTCGATGCCTCGTTCGCCTGAACAGGCGGCGCCGCGCGCCGCCAGCCCGCGTCCTGCCATCGCGCTGGTGAGCGACGGCAGCGACTGGCACGCGCGCGTGCTCACGAAGGCCTTCGCCGCTTTGGGTGCCCGCGCGCAGGTGGTGGCGCTGCCCGCCGGCCGCTTCGATGCCACGACCGCGAGCGGCCTCAGCCTGCCCAGCTTCGACGGCGGCCTGCCCGACGCCGTCGTCGTGCGCACCATGTCGGGCGGCAGCTTCGAGGCGGTGACGATGCGCCTCGGCCTGCTGCACGCCCTCGCCGCGCTCGGTGTGCCGGTGTGGAACAGTGCGCGCGCCATCGAGCGCTGTGTCGACAAGTCGACCACCAGCTTTCTGCTGGCGCGTGCCGGCTTGCCGACGCCCGCGGCCTGGACCACCGAGCAGCGCGAGCAGGCCGCCGAGATCGTGCGGCGCGAGGCCGGTCCCCTGGTGTTCAAGCCGCTGTTCGGCTCGCAAGGGCGCGGCCTGCGGCTGATCCGCTCGGCGGACGATCTGCCGCCGCCGGACGAGGTGGCCGGCGCGGTCTATTATCTGCAGCGGTTCGTCGGCATCGAGCGCGGCGGCTTCCATGACTTCCGCCTGCTGGTGTCGCAAGGCCGGGTGATCGCCGCCATGATGCGCCACTCGACGCACTGGATCACCAATGTGAAGCGCGGCGCCAAGCCGGTGGCCGCCGTTTCTGACGCTGCCATGAAGGACCTCGCGGTGGCGGCGGCCGCGGCGGTCGGCGCCGATTTCGCCGGCGTCGATATCGTCTACGACCGCGACGACCGGCCCAGCGTGCTCGAGGTCAACAGCATGCCGGCCTGGTCGGGCCTGCAGAAGACCACGCCGGTCGACATCGCCGCGCGGCTTGCCGGCGATCTGATGGCGGCGCGGGCCGAGCGGGGTGTCTGAGCCGGCGCCGGATGCCTGGCAGCAGCGCATCGCGGCTGCCTTCGTTGAGGCCTGCCGCGACGAGCTGGCGGCGCCAAAGCCCGGCAACGTCCATGTCTTCGCCGACGGCCACCGCATGACCACGGCCGATTTCGAGTTGAGCGCGGCGGCGGCGGCCGGCCCGCTGACGGCGGCGGGAGCGCGCGTTGGACAGCGTATCCTCGGCGCCGTCGAGGCGACTTTCGCCGCGGTCGGCAGCAACACCAATCTCGGCATTGTCCTGTTGTGCGCGCCGCTGGCGGCGGCGGCCGAGCCGGCCCCGCATGACCTGCGCACCGCGCTCGTCAAGGTGCTGGGCGCGCTCGACTGGGAAGACGCCGAACTCGCCTTCCGTGCCATCGTGCGCGCCTTGCCGGCAGGGCTCGGGCATGCCGAGCGGTTCGATGTCTTCGCGCCCGCCACGGTGAGCCTGCGCGAGGCCATGGCGGAAGCGGCGGGCCGCGACCGCATCGCGCTGCAATATGCGACCGGCTTTGCCGATATTTTCGAGCGCGGCGTGCCGGCACTGGCGGCGGGTCTTGCGGTTTCGCTCGACCGTCGCTTTGCTGTGCTTTCCGCCTATCTCGGCTTTCTCGCCGCTTTTCCCGACAGCCATATCCTGCGCAAGCATGGCGCCGCTGCCGCCGAACAGGTTTGCCGCGATGCAGCGCAGCTCGGAGAGCGCGTGCAAACCGCCCACCGCCTCGACGACGTTCTGCCGGCCGTTCTGGCGTGGGACGCGGAATTGAAACAGGCCGGCATCAATCCCGGCACCAGCGCCGACCTGACGGTGGCGACGCTTTTCGCGCATCGGCTACGCACCATCTTGCCGACGGCGCGTAACAGTGATTGACTGCGGCCCGCGGAAGCAACTTCTGCCGCTATCTGGCTAACCGGTCCGGGGCTTTCGGACGCTGACAACAAGGATAGCCGTTCGGCCGGACGCCGGTGATTGGCGTGCGATCAGGGTTCTTGATTTTCCTTGGGAGGAGATGGCGATGGCAAAAGTTAACGGTTTGTGCGTGGGCGAATCCCTCGTCGGCGAAGGCAACGAGGTCGCGCATATCGACCTCATCATCGGGCCGCGCGGCAGTGCTGCCGAGCAGGCATTCGCGAACTGCTTGACCAACAACAAGGACGGATTCACCTCGCTGCTGGCGGTGGTGGCGCCGAACCTGCTGTGCAAGCCCGCGACCGTGATGTTCAACAAGGTCACCATCAAGGGCGCCAAGCAGGCCGTGCAGATGTTCGGTCCGGCCCAGCACGCGGTCGCCAAGGCGGTGGCCGACAGCGTGGCCGAAGGCGTGATCTCGCAAGACGAAGCCGACAACCTGTTCTGCTGCGTCGGCGTGTTCATCCACTGGGAAGCGGCCGACGACAAGAAGATCCAGGAATACAATTACAAGGCCACCAAGGAAGCACTCGCCCGCGCGGTCGCCGGCGAGCCGAAGGCATCCGAGGTCGTCTCCAAGCGCGATCAGGTCAAGCACCCCTTCGCGGCTTAGGAAGGAGACCGCCGCGGGGAGGCTAAGCCTTCCGCGAAGCCGAAAGGCCTCCTTCGCCGGCTGGGTAGGATGTTTGGGCTCGGATGACGGGGCAGGGGAGCCGCCGCCCGGCGGCTTCCCGGCTCGCTCCGCTCATGCCAATTGGCGCAGGTCGGCGGCCGTGAGCCGGCCGTCATGCAGGCTGGACGCAATCAGCGCTCCGGCAATGCGGTTCTGTGCCAGCGCGCGCAGGTCGGCGGCGTCGCGCACGCCGCCGGCGGCGTAGACGTCGCGCGTGGCGGCTGCGGCCTTGAGCGCGCTGAGGCGCATGAGGTCCGGTCCGGCATGGCTGCCGACGCGGTTGAGGGTCATGGCGATCACGCGCTGCGGCCAAGCCTCGCTCTGCGCCAGAAGCATGGGCGGCCCCTGGAAATCGTCGCCGCGGAAGTCGAGCGACAGTACCGTGCGCTCGTTTTCGCGAAGGTCACGGACAAGGCGCGCGTCGCGTTGCGTCTCGCTGCCGAGCACCAGATGGCCGAGATCGTGCTGCAGCCAGTCGGCGGCCGCCGGGAAATCGGCGATACCGCTGTCCACCCACAGCGTGAGTTGCGGAAAGGTCCGTCTTACTCGTTGCAGCGCCGCGCGGTTGTCGCCGCTGCCGGTGATGGCGTCCAGATCGGCGACATAGAGCGTTTCGAACGGGTGGACAGACAAAAGGCCCGCGACCACGTCGAGCGGAGCGCTGCCGCGCGCGAGCGGCGTTTCGATCGGCCGGTAGAGTGCACGCTGGCCGAGGCGGGCATGCACCACGGTGCCGCCCTTGAGATCGATGACCGGGATGACTTCCATGCGCGCTCTTTGTTGCGTGTTTTTGGGCGACGGCGTTTAGTTCGAGTTTGGACGGTATAGCGCAGATACACGGGAAACCGCGATGGCCGTGGTGGTGGGATGGGATATCGGTGGTGCGCATCTGAAGGCGGCGCGCGCCGAGCACGGGCGCATCGTGGCGGCGGTGCAGGTGGCCTCGCCCTTGCGGCTTGGCCTCGAGCGTCTGGCGCAATCCTTTGCCGAAGCCAAGGCAGCGATCGGTGCTGCCGACCGCCACGTCATCACTATGACCGGCGAGTTGGCCGACACCTTCGCCACGCGCGCGGACGGCGTGGCCAGTCTCACCGCCGCCGCGGTGGACGCGCTCGCGCCGGGCGAGGTGCGCGTCTATGCCGGCCGCGCCGGCTTCGTGGCGCCGGCGCAGGCCGCGCGACACGTGATGGATATTGCCTCCGCCAATTGGTTTGGTCCCGCTTCGCTCGTGGCCGGGGCGCGCGATGCGGCCTTGTTCATGGACATGGGCTCGACCACCACCGACATCGTGC
>JARRNI010000178.1:0-13666 GCA_037385125.1 Pseudolabrys sp. | reverse complement strand
CGAGACGGCGCGCTTTGCACGCTTCCTGGTTTCGCCTGGCACCGCCGCGCGCTACCTCGGCCATGTATGGCGTCGCGAGCCGGACCGTCAGGTCGGCCACAATCCGGCCGGCGGCTGCATGGTGCTGCTGCTGCTGGCGGAGGCGCTAACCGGACTCTATATCAACAATGACGTCGCCGATGTCGGACCCTTCACCGCAATCGCCCCGGCTTGGGTCGACAATCTGATCACCGACCTTCACGACGTGTTCTGGCAGGCGCTGCTGGCCGCCATCGCGCTGCACGTCGCTGCGGTCATCGTTTACTGGGGCGTAAAGCGACAGAACCTGCTGCTGCCGATGATCAGCGGGCGCAAGATATTGCCCGCGCATGTGCGGCCGCCCATGATGGCACGGCGGACACGCGCGCTGCTGTTGTTGGCCTGCGGCGGCGTTGCCGCCGCCGCGCTAATCAATTTCCTCTAAACGCCGGCCGTTGGGCGGGATCACATTGCCTTGGGCAGCATCACCTGACCGCGAATCTCGCCGGCCGGGTGTTCCTTGGTGTGGACGTTGATGTACCAGTCGCCCGCCTTCAGCTGCTTGACTTCGGAAACGCTCAGCTTTGCCTTGCCGGTGATCGGGCTCTTGACCGGCTTGCCTTTCTTGGTCAGCCAGATTTCCACGCTGCCGTTCTTGCCTTTGGCGCCGTCGTGGAAATGCGCCATGGTGACGGGGCTCGACATGTGGCTGTAGGTGATGTGCCAGGTCACCATGCGCGTCTTCGCATTCCAGGTCAGGTTGGCCGTTCCCTTGCCGGACGTTTTCACCGGCGGCACCTGCTGGGAGCCGCTGAGCGAGACCTTGAACGACATGGGCACGGCCGTCGCTGTGCCGGCCCAAGCAATGCAGGCCACCCCCGCCAGCGCGAAGACGGCCCGTCTGGACAATGCAGATGTCATTACGGATGTCATTACTCACTCCTTTGATCGAGTAGTCCCCCCGATGGAGCTCGCTGCGAAAGTCTAACGGGACCCACTAACCCGTCAACAAGCCGCACGCCTGCGCGCCCGCTCATCACGAAGTGTTGCACCGGGCTAGGAGATATCAGCCCTCGGTCTCCGCGACGATCCAGCGGTAATAGCCGGCGTCGACGCTTTCCACCGGCAGCACCATGATGGCCGGCGTATCGTAGCTGTGCAGTTCCTTGACCGCCTCGCGCACGCCCTCAGCCAGCGACGCGCGGGTCTTGAAGATTATCACCACTTCTTCGCCGCGCTCGAGCTCGCCCTCCCACCAGTAGTGCGAGATCATCCCGGGCAGGATGTTGACGCAGGCTGCAAGGCGCCGCTCGACGATTGTCCGGCCGGCCTGTTCTGCCTCGACAATCGTGGGCCAAGTCGTATAGACGAGCACGGCGCGTTCCATCCTCAAGGTCCCTCCATGATCCAGCCGGGCCGGCCTCTCAAGAAAATCGCCTTCGTCGCCGCCGCAACGCCCGAGGCGTCCGAGGCCTATGAACAACTCGAGAAGCGCTACGGCAATGTCGATCCCAACGCCGCCGACGTGATCGTGGCGCTCGGCGGCGACGGGCTGATGCTGCAGACCCTGCACAAGTTCATGAACTCCGGCAAGCCGATCTACGGCATGCACCGCGGCACCGTCGGCTTCCTAATGAACGAGTTCTTCGAGGACGGGCTCGCCGAGCGCCTGGCGGACGCGCATATCACTGTCATCCATCCGCTGGTCATGCGCGCGCGCGACTCCGCCGGCCGCACCCACGAGCACCGCGCCATCAACGAGGTCTCGCTGTTCCGCCAGAGCGCGCAGGCCGCCCACCTGCGCATTCTGATCGACGGCAAGGAGCGTCTCGCCGAATTGATCGCCGACGGCGTGCTGGTGGCGACGCCGGCCGGCTCCACCGCCTATAACCTGTCGGTGCAAGGGCCCATCATCCCGATCAACGCGCCCATGCTGGCGCTCACCCCGATCAGCCCGTTCCGCCCGCGGCGCTGGCGCGGCGCGCTATTGCCCGACCGCGCCAAGGTGACCATCGAGGTACTGGAAGCGGAGAAGCGTCCGGTGGCGGCGGTGGCCGACCACGAGGAGGTGCGCTCGGTGCGCGCGGTCGACGTCGCCATGGACCACGAGGTCTCGCTCAACATGCTGTTCGACCCCGGCCATAATCTCGACGAGCGGATCTTGCGCGAACAGTTCGGGTTTTGACCTGAGCCGCACGGCGGCTGTTGAAGGCGGAGCCCCCTGGCTGGCATGGCCGAAAAACGGGTGCTAGGGTTGGTCGCCTGGGAGGGGCCGATGATCCGCAAAGCGCTGATCGCATCCGTGCTCGTGATGGCCGCGGGGCTCGCCGGCTGCGCGGTCGGTCCCGGGCTGACCGGCAATGATTCCGGCGGCATCATTCCCTGGACCCCGGAAAATCAGGCCACGGCCCGCAAACGGGCGGCCGATCATTGCGCGCGCTACGGCCAGTACATCAGCTTCACCTGCCAGTTCCCGCGCAGCTATTACGGCTACCGCTGAGCACGCCGGAGTTGTTAGGTGATAGCAATGGCTAGATTCGCCGCAGCGGGTGAAACAGCGCGACCAAGCAGCCGGTGGCGGAGAAGCCGGCGACCAGCAGGAAGGCGGCGCGGAAGGCGGCAATGATATCCGCCCGCATGGCGACCTCCCCGCTACCGGACAGTGCCGCCTCGGCATGGGCGGCTTGCTCGATGATACGCGCGAAGGCCTGCGCGGCCTCCGGGTTCTCCAACGACAACATGGCAAACAGCGCGAATGCCACCAGCGCGGTGCCGAAAGCCGCACCGATCGAGCGCGAGAACGATACCGAAGCGGACGCTTCGCCCAGCCGCTCCTGTCCCGCCGCCGATTGCACCGTCACCTGCACCACGCCCATCACCGTGCCCACGAAGAGCCCGTGCCAAAACAGCAGTGCGGCAAATCCCACGGAACCGAGCGTCGCAGCCGATAGCGCCAGCACGATCAGGTTGCAGGTGATTACCGCAAAGCCGAACGACGGAAAAATCATCGTCAGTCCGGTGCGGCCGACCAGCCGTCCAGTAACCACGGAGCCCGCGCCGATGCCGAGGGTCAGCGGCAACAGAAGCAAGCCGGTTTGCGAGGGCGAGGTGCCGCGTACGACTTGAAGAAAGACGGGCAGAAAGGTGATCAGCGACACCAGCGCGGCACCATGACAGAGGGCCATCGCATCGCTGCGCCAGATAGCCGGCATGCGCAACAGGCCAAGTGGAATGAGCGGCGAATCCGCGCGGCTTTCCTGGCGGATCAACAACGCGAGCGCGATCAAGCCGCCAACCAGCAGAGCGCCTGCGAGCGGCAGTGAATTAAGATTAACGCGCTGCGCCCTTTCCAGCGCGAACAGAATGGCCGCCACCGTTACTGTGAACAGCAGCAAGCCATAAGGGTCAGCCCTCCATTGATGCTGTCGATGCGCCCCGCGCGCCGGCAGCCGAAACGTAAGGGCCACTGCCACCAGGCCGATCGGCACATTGACGAGGAATATGGACTCCCAGCCGAAATGCTGGGTGAGATAACCGCCGGCGACCGGCCCGGTAGCATTGGCAGACACCGCGACGGCAGCGAAATAACCCTGGTAGCGAGCCCGGTCGCGCGGCGGGACCGCCTCGCCGATTAATGCCTGCGACAGCGTCATCAGTCCACCGCCGCCAAGACCCTGCAATACGCGGGCGGCGGTCAATAGTTCGATCGTCGGCGCCATCGCGCAGAGCACCGACGCGAAGATGAAAACGCCCAGCCCCAGAAACATGAGGCGGCGCCGACCAAAGGCGTCGCCCAGGCGCCCATAAATCGGTGCTGCGATGGTGGCCGCGATCAGATAGCCGATCACGACCCATGAGGCTCGTTCGACCTCGCCGGTCGACGCCGCGATCGCCGGCAGCGCCGTCGCCACGATGGTCTGATCGATCACCGCCAGAAAAATTGGCAGCATGATCGACGGGAAAACCGTCAGATAGCCGGGATAGTGGACTGTCGCATCACCCGGCAGGCTGCTGGTCTGGTCTGGCCCGTCCGGCAAGATTCGCTACGTCCCGCTGCTGCGCATAGGCGAGAGATCAATGCGCCATGAAGATCGGCACCGCCGCATGCGCCAGAATATGGCGCGTTGCGCCGCCGAAGATCATTTGCCGCAGGCGGCTGTGGGTATAGGCGCTCTTGACCAGAAGGTCGCAGCCGAGCGACGCCGCGTGCTCGAGAATGGCCTCTCCGCTGGTGCGCGTGCCCGGCTTGACCGTCAACGCCGCGGCTTTGATGCCGTTCCGGCGCAGGTGGCGGGCGGCGTCCTCGGCCGAGGGGCCGGGCGTCGTGCCGCCCTCCACCGTCAAGACGGTCACCTTCTCCGCCTGCCGCAGCAGCGGCAGCGCATAGGCATTGGTGCGCGCTTGCTCGGTGCTGCCGTTCCAGACCACCAGCACGTTGCGCGCCAGCGTCGCGGGCGCGCGCTCCGGCACGATCAGCGCCGGCCGGCCGCTCTCGAACAGCGCCGCCTCCAGGGGCGCCATGCGTGGATGCTGCGGCGACGGCCCCGGCCGGCCGAGCACGATCAGGTCGAAGACACGGCCGTAGGTACCGATATAGCCGTCGTCGGCGGCCTCGCTGCGCGGCCAGCCCCAGGAAAGCTCGGCAGGCTCCCGCACGCTCCCCTGCGGTGCCTGCGGCACGCCATGGCTCTGCATGGACTGCTCGAACTGGGCGCGCGCCTGGCGCGCCGCCTCGCCCTGGTCGGCGCCGGGAATGGCCAGGCCGCTGACCGGCTCGACCGAGACATAAGCCGCCGCCAGCGGGCGCACGGCCACCCCTTCAAGGTAGCCGCCGAAAGCGCGGGCGACGAGCAGCGCGGCTTCGAGCATGGCGGGCATGCGGTCGTGGTCTTCGCAAGGGACGAGAATGGTTTTCATAGCCGAACCGATGGGGATGAAAAGCCAATCAAAGGCTGTGAATCACGCGGCCGGCACCCTCCGCATGCGCCGGCCCCTTATCCTAGACCATTCCTTAACGGCGCGTCGGTAGTTTGCTGCCGGAAGTTGTCGGGCCCATGCGAGCCCATGTCCCGAGGCCGGGGCTGCATGGTCCGCATCGAATTCAACCGCCTGCGTTTCCTCGTCATCGACGACAATGCACATATGCGCCGAATCCTGCGCACGCTGCTGCACGGCTTCGGCGCGCGCGAAATCTACGAAGCCGAGGACGGCGGGGCGGGCCTGGAAGCCTTCACCCATTACGTGCCCGACATCATCATCACCGACTGGGCGATGCCGATCTTCGACGGGCTCGAACTCACCCAGATGGGTCGCCAGCCCGACGCCAACGCCAACCCCTACGTGGCCGTGATCATGCTGACCGGCCATTCCGAGAAGAACCGGGTGACCAGCGCGCGACGCCGGTGTCACCGAATTCCTCGCCAAGCCGATCTCTGCCAAGGGCCTGTACCAGCGTATCGTCAACGTGGTCGCCAATCCGCGCCCGTTCATCAAAACCAAGGACTATTTCGGCCCCAATCGCCGCCGTGACGCCAATTCAGGCTATGCCGGCCCCGAGCGCCGCAAGGACGGCAAAGCCGACGTGATCGGCCAGGCGCCCCTGCTCGAGAAAGTCCGGACCCCCGACTGATGAAGGACGCCCCCATGACCACCCACAAGCCCTCTGCGGCTACTGCAACTTACGGCGATCATGAAATCATCACGCCGGAGAATGGGCTGCGCGATCTCGTTTCCCCCCCGGGCCGCTGGAGCCCGGCGAAGAAGATCCAGTCGCCCGCGCCGAAAAGGCGATGATCGAGCTGTCGACGGAATTTGGCATCTGGATGCATGCGAAATGCGAGCGCCTCGACCAGGCGCGGCGCGCCTTTGTGCACGGCGGCTTCAACGCGGGCAACAAGGAAGCGCTGTTTCACGCCGCCCACGACATCAAGGGCGAGGCCGCGACCTTCGGTTATCCGGCGCTGGCGGGCGCCGCCGAAAGCCTGTGCCGGCTGATCGAGCACACCCCCGACCCGGGCCGTATTCCCCTTAAGCTGATGGACCAGCATGTCGATGCGGTGCGCGCGATTTATCGTGAATATGCCCGTTCCGACGCCGAGGAGCTGGCCGGGCAGTTGACCCGGCGGCTGCGCAATGTCACCGACGAATTCCTCATGCACGAGAACCGCGACCGCCCCGAGCTGCTCCAGCGGCTCAAGGGCAGCCCGTCGATCGCGCCGGATTGAGCGGCTCGGCGCGCGGCACTGGGGCTGTCATCATCCGCGCAGGCGGATAGTCTGGTAACGCCCCTGCCCTTCCGTATCTCGCTCGGCAGCAGTCGCCGCTACGCCACCAGCCGCGTGTCGGCGTCGACAAACATGGTGGGCGGCGGCACGGTGTCGTTGGCCACCAGGTCCTCGCAGAACAGACGCGCTTCCTCGCGCGCGGCCTCGACCGCGAAGCCGCGCAACAGCGCCAGCAGCGAAGCCATGTCTTGGCCTTCTCCGCCGACGTCTTCCTGCATGCAGGCCTCCAGCACGCGTTCGACCATGCGCCGCTTGAGGCGCCCCACCCCGCCCTGTTCACCCTGCAGCGCGCCCTCGCGCATGGCAGCGAGCGCCTCGCGGAAGGCCGGATAGGCGATGTCGGGCAGGCCGGCCTTGGCGTAGAGCGCGCGGAAGCCGGAAATATTGCGGTCGTGGATATAGCTCGCGGCCCGTTCCAGCGGCACCCCGGACAATTCCGCCAGCGCCTCCTCGAGCAGCACCACATTGCCGGAAAGCAGCGCGCGCAGGATCATGCTGGCGGTCAATTGCCCGCTCTGGCGCAGATGCTGCACCAATTCGCCCACCTCCTCATAGGGCGTGTCGGCGGCGAGCGCGACGGTCGCCTTCTCGCAGGCCTCGCGCGCGGCGTATTCGGCGTGTTCCGGGCCGAGCCACTGCCGGGCGGCGACGAAGCCGGCCAGCGTCTGTGACAACTTCGACAGCAGCGCCTGGCGCGTCGCCATCGGCAGGTCGTCGCGCGCCATGAGGTTCTCGCGGATCGGCGCCAGGTGACCGAAGCGCTCGATCATACGGTCGACGGAAAACAGCGTGATTTCGGCGTCGGGATTTTCCAGAAGCGCCAGGCAGGCTTCCGCGCAGCCGACTTCCGCAATCGCGGCGGCGAGCGTGCGCGGCAGCAAAGCGCGCGTGGCGATCGCCACCTGCGCTTCCCGATGGCCGGTGGCGACCAGATCGATGAGGTCGTCCTCCAACAGGAGCGGCGAATGGGTGAGCACCGGGATCGCCACCTCGGGCTGGTCGGCGGTGAGCGCATGCACCACCACGCGCGGCGCCTTCTGCGCCGAGGCGAACACGTCGGCGAGCGCGCGCCGCACCAGCGGCGAGGGATCGTCGAGTAGCATGATCATGGCGCCTTCGGCGGCGGCGAGATCGTCGGCGGAGAGATCGGAATGGAGGTAGGCGCGCGCCAGTGCGGAAGTGGCCTCGGCCCGGTGGCCGGGCGGCGCGTAGCGGATCCACTGCAGGAACTGGCGAACTATCATGGCACCCCTTACGAACCACAAGCCGCCAAGACCGACGGCACAGCAAGCCTAGCCCATGAGACTTAACAAACGGTTCACCATAGAAGTTGAAGCGCTGTTAAAGATAAAGATGATGTGCGCAGTGCGTGCTGGCAGGCTGCCCCGGCGCCTGCGGAGCCCCCTTGGCCGGCGCCCACAGCCTGTTCACCGTGTGCGACACGCCGCCTTTGCGCGGCACGTCGGTGAACATGGCCTGGAACAGCAGCTCGGTATCATGCACGCGATCGACAGGCCGCGGCCGCACCGCCGGCGTGCGGGCGGCGGCATAGGGGTGCGTGACGGCGGCGGGATCGGCCGCGGGAGCGCTGGGCGTTGGCGGCGCAGGCTGCGCCGGCCCCTCGTCCGCGGGCGGCTCGAAAGCGAGCGCGCGGGCTAGGGCCATAGCGGCTCGTCAGGTTGTCATAGACGGCGCGGGCGCTGAGGGCGTGGCCGGCACGGTCGTAGAAGATAGGGCGGTTGGCGGCGGCGGCCGCCGGGAACAGGGCCACCGCATTGGCCCGCGGCCGGCTGGCGGCGGTCGAAATCAGCTGGGCCGCCCCGTCCGGCCTGAGGAAATGGGCGATGTAGAGCTCGCCCTCCGACGTCTTGCGGCCGATGCTGGCAGCGAGCTTGGCGGCATTGCTGCGGGTGAAGATGCCGGCTATCTTGGCGCTCACGGTCGGATCGCTGCGCAGCTTCAGGATGGCGGCACGCGCATTGGCGTCGGGCACGCCATAGCGGCCTTCCGGCATCTGCCCGATGGCGTTGGCGTAGTGGCCGAGGCCCAGCGCCGGGCCCGCCTGCTTCATGGTGGCGAGCCAGGGCCTGGTCGATGAACTGGTAGAGTCCCTTGGCCGACGAGGTCGAAGCTGTGCCGCCGGTTTGAGATTGGATTCGATCTGCGCGGTGGTGAGCAGGTATTCGAAGCTGGTGCCGGTCGAGCGCGCGGTGTCCCGGCTGGCGCCGGCGATGGGCGACGCGGCACCCTGGATGGATTGGATCGCCATGCGGGACGGCCGGGCTTTCTCGGTTTGCGTTCAGCCTTGTGGCCCTTAACCCTGCCGATCCTGGGCGGTTATGGTAAACAGAGCGTTAACCGCGGCGATCCGGGCCTCGGCGCAAGGCGGAGGAAACGATGGTTGAGGCGTTCGAGCGCCACAAGCGCGGCGGGCTCTATTTTGAGGATTTCGAGGTGGGGCGGACCTACGAGCATCCCCTCACCCGCACGGTCACGCAGATGGACAACATGTTGTACTCCAACATGACGCTCAACCCGCAGCCCCTGCACATCGACCGGCACTTCTGCGAGCAGGAGACCGAATGGGGCCAGCCGCTGATGAACTCGCTGTTCACGCTCGGGCTGATGATCGGTATTCAGGTTTCCGACATGTCGGTGGGCACGACCATCGCCAATCTCGGCATGACCGACGTGAAGTTCCCCGCCCCGCTTTTCGAGGGTGACACAGTGCATTGCGCGACCACGGTGGTGGACAAGCGCGAGTCGAAATCGCGGCCGGGCGCCGGCGTCGTCACGCTGCATCACAAGGCGTTCAAGCAGGACGGCACGCTGGTGGCCGAATGCCACCGCCAGGTCTTCATGCGCATGCGGCCGAAATAGGCGCGGGGAGTGTCAATAATGTCTAACGCCTGGATTTTTCAGGGCAGACCTGAAATTTGGGACGGCATTGCTGGTGTCAAACTGACGGACATCCATTGGGTTGTGCGACAGCACAAGGACGACATTCGGCTAGGTGACACAGTCTACGTCTGGCAGTCGGGTGCGGATGCTGGCATCATTGCAATTGCGACCGTAAGGTCGCTACCAGCCCTGTCGGAAGACACGGAAGCTGAGGTTGAGCTATACCCAGATGAACCTCCCCCGGATTTTCAGGGGAAACAGATGCGCGTCAATCTTCATGTCGAGACAGTCTTGGCGACATGAATCACGAACACTGAGCTGCTGGGTCATCCCGTCTTGCGAAACCTCACAATAATTCGGAACCCAAGAGGAACGAATTTCTCTGTTTTTGATGAGCAAGCGGCGGCGCTAACGAATTTAGTGATAGCGCATTAATATGACCGAGACCGCACCACAAAAATTCATCGTCTGCGTTAAGAATGACGGCTATCCGGTATCGCTTGAGAAACGCAAAATTTACATCGCGCCCAAGGATGCGCAGGCGGAGGAGCATGGGCTCATGCGCGTCATCGACGAGTCGGGTGATGACTACCTCTATCCCAAGAAGTTGTTTCGTGCGATCGCCCTGCCGCAGGCTGTCGAAAAGGCGGTCCTGAACGCGGCGTGATCCCCATGCGCTCGATGTTGTTCGTGCCCGCCACCGGCGGGACCAGGCTTGAGAAGGCTTTCGCCAGCGGCGCCGACGGCGTGATCCTGGATCTCGAAGATTCCATCGCGCCTGAGCGCAAGGACGAGGCCCGCCGGGCCGCGCTGGCATTCCTCAAAGCAAAGGGCTCCGAAAAGGACCGCCCGCGCCTGTGGGTGCGTATCAACGGCCTCCACACTGGTATGGTGGACGCCGACCTCGCGGCGATCGTGCCGGGCGCGCCCGACGGCGTGCTGTTTCCCAAGGCGGAAGGCGGCGCCACCGTCGTGCATCTCGATGCCAAGCTGACCGCGCGCGAGGCCGTCGCCGACCTGCCCGAGGGCTCCATCGAGATCCTGGCGCAGGCAGTGGAAACCGCCGCCGGCCTGTTCACCGCCGGCAGCTATCGCGACTGCAGCGCGCGGCTGATCGGCCTCACCTGGGGGCCGGAGGATTTGTCGGCCGAGCTCGGCGCCGAGGCTAACCGTGAGGCCGACGGCACGCTGACCGAGCCTTATCGCTTCGCGCGCAGCGTCTGCCTTTACGGCGCGGCGGCGGCGCGCGTGCCGGCCTACGAGACCATTCATGTAGACTTCCGCAATCTGGAGGCGCTGCGCGCCGACACCGAATTCGCGCGCCGCGACGGCTTCGCCGGTCGGCTGGCCATCCATCCGGCGCAGGTGCCGGTGATCAACGAGGTGTTCACACCGACAAGCGAGCAGATCGAGCGGGCGAAAGCCGTGGTAGCCGCCTTCGCCGCGAATCCCGGCGCTGGCGCGGTCGGCGTCGACGGCAGAATGTACGACCGCCCGCACCTTGCGTGGGCGCAGGCGCTGCTGGCGCGGGTGAAGGCCTAACCGCGCTTGCGGCCGGCGAAGGCGGACAAGAGGCGGTGGGGCTCGTCGCTGTCATAGGCGCGTTCGAAGGCGTCGATACCGGCGGCGATGGCGTCGTCAATCGGCAGCTTCTCCCATTGCTGCATCAGGGCCTTCTGCGCGCGAACGGCCTGCGGGCCGGCGCTCAGCAGGAACGCGACGATGCTTTCGACCTCGGCATCGAGCGCCGCGGGCACCACCACGCGCTTGACCAACCCCCAGCGCAGCGCAGTGTCGGCGTCGATGATCTCGCCCAGCATCAGCAGTTCTCGCGCGCGGCCGTAGCCAATCAGCTGCGGAATGAGCGCCGCCTCGACCACCGAGGGCAGGCCCACCTTCACCTCCGGCATGCCGAACTTGGCGCGGTTCGTCGCTACGCGCAGGTCGCAGGACGCCGCCACTTCCAGCCCGGCGCCGAGTGCATAGCCGTCGATTGCCGCGATCGCCGGCACCGGCAGCCGGCGCAGACAATGGCAACACTCGTGCACCAGCGTGATGAAGCCGCGCGCCGTGTCGCGTGTCAAAGCCGCCATCTCGGGAATGTTAGCGCCGCCGATGAACGCCTTGTCACCGGCGCCGGCAACTACCAGCGCGCGCAGGTCGTCGCGCGGGGCGAGCGTATCGACCTTGTCGATGAAGGCGCGCATCAGCGCGCTGTCGAGCGTGTTGAGTATCTTGCGGTTGTCGACGGTGACATAGGCGACGGTCCCGCGCTCGCGCGCATCGAGGCGCAAATCGACGTGGGGGCCGGCCCCGCTCATGACTTGTTGTAGACCTTGGC
The DNA here is from genome assembly GCA_037385125.1 of Pseudolabrys sp. Lineage (GTDB taxonomy): Bacteria > Pseudomonadota > Alphaproteobacteria > Rhizobiales > Xanthobacteraceae > Pseudolabrys. The sequence continues at coordinate 2,122 of JARRNI010000178.1, read as the reverse complement.
CGGATCGAAGGTCTTGTCGCCGTCGCGGAATTCGAGGCGGACTGCGCCCTTCTGACCGAGCGGCGCGGCGCGGTAAAAGCACAACTTGCGCCCGGTGTGACAGGCGCCAGGGCCCTGCTGCTCCACCTTGAGCCAGAGCGCGTCCTGATCGCAGTCGACGCGCAGTTCGACGACACGCTGCACGTGGCCGGAACTCTCGCCCTTCTTCCACAGCTTCCGGCGCGAACGGCTGAAGTACCAAGCTTCGCCGGTCTCGATGGTTTTGCGCACGGCTTCGTCGTTCATGTGCGCGACCATCAGCACATCGCCACTTTCCGCGTCGGTGACGACCGCGGTGAGCAGTCCGTCGGCGTCGAATTTAGGCGTGAAGGTCAGGCCTTCTTCGATGTCGCGCGATGATGGACGGCCGTCATCCTTCGAGGCTCGGCGCTAATGCGCCTCGCACCTGAGGATGACGGATAGAGGCTTGCGAGACAATCGGTGCGCTTACCGCTGTCCGCCGCGCAGCATGGTCATGAAGCGGACCTGCTCGGCGGAATCGTCGCGGAAGGCGCCGGTGAAATGGGTGGTGACCGTGAGCGCGCCGAGCTTCTCCACCCCGCGCAGCGACATGCACATGTGCTCGGCCTCGAGCAGCACCGCCACGCCGCGGGGTTTCAGGATCTCGTCGATGGCGGTGGCGATCTGCGAGGTCATGTGTTCCTGCGTCTGCAGGCGCTTGGCATAGACGTCGACCAGCCGCGCCAGCTTCGACAGGCCGACCACCCGGTCGGTCGGCATATAGGCCACATGCGCCTTGCCGTAGAAGGGCATCATGTGGTGCTCGCAGTGCGAGTTGAAGCCGATGTCCTTGACCAGCACGAAATCGTCGTAGCCGCCGGTCTCGCTGAAGGTGCGGTCGAGCACGTCGGCCGGCACTTCGCGATAGCCCTGGTAGAGCTCCTCGTAGGCGTCGATCACGCGCTTGGGCGTGTCGAGCACGCCTTCGCGCGCCGGATCGTCGCCGGCATAGGCGATAAGGGTGCGCACGGCGGCTTCCGCTTCCTCGCGCGAGGGGCGCGGGCCGACCGGCGCCGGCGCCGTACGCACGTGCTCGGACAGGCCCTGCTTCGGCCAAGGCGCAACATTATTGCCGGAATTCTTCGCGTCCATAACGGTCTCTCCGTTCGACCGGCCCGTACCACCAGGGTGGGCACCGGGAGTGTCACCGGGGTGGCCGCGTCTGTTAACCCACGGCGGACCCATCAGTCCCAGCCGCGGCAGCGGACGCTGCATTCCCATTCCGCATGTTGCCTAGTCCCTGAAGTCCCTAAGGGTCTGAACCATGCGGGGCGGCGCGAGAACCCCTTCTCGCGCCATCGGATCAATCCCTATATATTCGTTTGCGGGGCGGAGGCAATCCGCCCCAAGTCGGCGCGCCAAAGCCCGATGCCGAAGCCGACACCGAAGCCCGACTTGGCCCAAAAGCGGCCCCACCGACGACAAAGCCCGAAGGGCCCGCATGCTGAACGACGTCTACAACGCCAAAATCCTGGAACTGGCCGGCAATGTCCCGCGGCTGGGCCGGCTCGCCGCGCCCGACGCCTCGGCCACCGCCCATTCGCGGCTGTGCGGCTCGACCGTGACCGTGGACCTCAAGCTCGACAACGGTGCGGTGTCGGATTTCGCCCATGACGTGAAGGCCTGCGCGCTCGGCCAGGCCTCCTCCTCGCTGATGGCGCGCCACATCATCGGGGCGAAGCCGCAGGAGCTGCGCGAATTGCGCGAGACCATGTGGAAAATGCTGAAGGAGAACGGCCCGCCGCCGTCGGGCAAATGGGCCGATTTCGCTGTGCTCGAGCCGGTGCGCGACTACAAGGCGCGGCACGCCTCCACCATGCTTACCTTTGACGCGGTAGTCTCGGCCCTCGACCAGATCGAGGCGAAGAACAGGCAAGCCGCTGAGTAGCTCTCCGTCATTCCGGGGCGCGTGCGAAGCACGCGGCGTCCCGGAATGACGAATTCTAGGGCCAAGACCCAATAAAATTGTTGCTGTGTGAACCAGTTGCTGATTCGCTCTGGGTGTTTGATTCGGAGCGAGGCGATGCGATCCAATCTTTTCTGGCTCAGCGACGAACAGTGG